>JAUIEL010000219.1 GCA_030428825.1 bacterium | reverse complement strand
CTCAACACGAACCACGACGACGACCGGCGCGACGCCGTCCGCCGCGCCGCCGCGCTCCTGCGCGATGGAGCGCTCGTCGGACTGCCGACCGAGACGGTCTACGGGGTCGGTGCGCTCGCCGACGACGAGGACGCCGTCGCCCGCCTCCGCGCGTTGAAGGGGCGCGAGGCGGAGAAGCCGTTCACCCTCGTGTTCGCCGACGCGGCCCGCGCGCTCGACCGGGCGAGCTCCCCGACCCCGGCCGCGCGCCGGCTCGCCGCGCGGTACTGGCCGGGGCCGCTCACCCTCGTCGTGGAGGACCGCCGGGGCGGAGAGGTCGGCCTCCGGGTCCCCGGACACGCGACGACGCGCGAGGTGCTCGACCTGCTCGACGCCCCGGTCGCGCTCCCGAGCGCCAACGAGGCCGGCGCGCCGCCGGCGCTCGACGCGGCGGAGACGATCGCGGCGCTCGGCGGACGGATCGCGGCGGTCGTCGACGGCGACCGCTCCCCGCTCGGCGCGGCGTCGACCGTCGTCCGGGCGACGGCCGAACGGCTCGAGGTCCTCCGGCCCGGGGTCCTCTCCGAGAGCGACGTCCTGCGCACCGCGATCCGGACCGTCCTCTTCGTCTGCTCCGGGAACACCTGCCGCAGTCCGATGGCGGAGACCCTCCTGAAGCGCGCGCTCTCCGAGCGGATCGGCGTCCCCCCGGGCCGGCTGGTCGCGGCCGGCTTCCGCGTCGCCTCCGCCGGCCGTCACGCCGGCGCCGGCCAGCCGGCCTCGGACGGAGCGCTCGCCGCGATGGCCGCGCGGGGGCTCGACCTGTCGCGGCACCGCTCCCGCCCGCTGACGCTCGACCTGCTGCGGGCGCAGGACCTCGTCCTCGTCATGACGCGTTCGCTCGAACAGGAGCTCGCGGGCGCCGCGGCCGGGAAGGTCCGACGGATCGACCCGGACGAGGGAGACGTCGTCGACCCGTTCGGCGGCGATCGGGCCGTCTACGAGGAGTGCGCGCGCCAGCTCGAGGGCCTGACCGCGCGCCTCGCCACCGAGCTGACCGACTTCGACGCGGAGGAGACGACATGAGGATCGCGATCGGCGCCGACCACGCCGGCGTTCGGCTGAAGGACCACCTGCGCACGTTCGTCGAGGGGCTCGGCCACGAGGCGGACGACCTCGGGACCGAGGGGACCGACTCGGTCGACTACCCCGACTTCGCCCACCGCGTCGCGTCCGCGGTCGCGGCGGGGAAGGCGACGCTCGGCCTCCTCGTCTGCGGGACCGGACAGGGGATGGCGATGGCCGCGAACCGGCACTCCGGCGTCCGCGCCGCGGTCTGCCGGGATTCGTACGAGGCCCGGATGGCCCGCGCCCACAACGACGCGAACGTCCTCTGCATCGGCGCCCGCGTCGTCGGGGAGGGGGTCGCCGAGGAGCTCTGCCGGATCTTCACCGAGACCGAGTTCGAGGGCGGCCGCCACCAGCGGCGGGTCGACAAGATCGCCGGCGTCTGACGCGAGTCGGAACGGATACGCTCTCCACTCGGAGGTGTCCGCCATGTCACTCCGGTCGATCCCGCTCCTGCTCGCGCTCGCCGCCGCGCCCGCCGCCTCGGCCGAGGAAGAGGCGACGCCGCTCGCCGCGTCGCTGCCGGCCGACGCCTGGGTCGCGCTCGAGCTCCCGGACGTCCCGCGGTTCGTGACCGGACTCGAGGCGACCTCCCTCGGCCGGTTCCTCGCGGACGAGGAGGTCGCGGACTTCCTCTCCGCGCCGCTCGGGGCGCTCGGCGCGTCGCTCGCCGACCGCGGATTGCCGACGTTCGCGGACCTCGAGGCGGCCGGACCGGAGGCGGTCCTGCTCGCCCTCCTCGCGCCGGGAGACGACGACTCGTCCCGGCCGGTCCCGGTCGTCGGCTTCCGGACGGCGCGCCCGCTCCCGCTCGAGCTCCCGGACGGGGTCGTCGAATCGGCGCACGGCCGTCTCCGCGTCGTCGCGCCGGCGGGCGTCGCCGAGCGCCTCCGCGCCGGCCCGCGGCTGTCGGACGCGGAAGGGTATCGGAACGGCCGGGCGGCGACGGGCGCCGGACCGCGCGCGCCGTTCCTGCACGTCGATCTCCGCGCCCTCACCGCGACGATGCGGAGCGGGTTCGCGGCCTCCGCGGAGGACCGGGAGCCGCCCGCCCTCCCCGCCTTCACCGCGCTCTCCTGGACGGCCGACGTCGCGGGCCTCCCCGCGCGGACGCGGACGCACGTCGCGATCGACCCCGAGGACGCGAACCTCCGCGCCGTCTGGCCCGACCGCCCCTTCGACGCGGAGACGCTCCGGCTCGTCCCCCGCGATGCGCGGGGATTCCAGTTCGCGTGCGTCGACCTCCGCGCCGCATCGCGCGTCGTCGAGTCGATCCCGGGGGCGAGCACGCGGGACGGCTCGGCGGAGCTCCTGGCGCAGCTCGACTCCACGATCGGCGTCGTGCTGCTCCCGTCGCACGCGCCGACCGCGCCGTCGCTCGTCTTCGTCGCGGCGCTTCGGAGCGCCGGCGCGGCCGAGCGGATCGCCCGGGACTTCGCCGGATCGAACGCCACGACGGTCGAGATCGGCGCGCGCACGGTGCATCGGGTGCCGGTCGGCCTCGGACTCTCGTTCTCGTTGACCGAGGTCGACGGGTGGCTGCTCGGCGGCGCCGAGCCGACGGCGCTCCGCCGCGTCCTCGATCACCTCGACTCCGGCGGCCCGTCGATCCTCGACCGGGACGACGTGGCGGCGGCGCTCGACGCGGCGACGGCGCAGGACCGGCCGGTCACCGGCTGCTCCTGGGTCGACGTCCCCGCGCTGGCCGCGTCCGGGCTCGAACTCGCCGGCCCGCTGCTGCCGATGCTCTCCCGCCGCCTCCCGATCGACCCGTCGCTCCTCCCGGTCCCGGAGGTCGCGACCGAGACGCTCGTCCCGACGTTCGCGGTCGGCCGCACGGTCGGGGACGGGCTCCTCTTCGAGCGGGACGGCCCGCTCGGCGCGGACCTGCTCGGCTTCGGCGCGCTCTTCGGCGTGGGGATGGTCGGCGCGCTCGCGCGGACCGTGGAGGAGAGGATCGAGCCGAGGATCGCCCACGGTCGGATCGCCGCGGCCCGGGCGAGCGTGCGGACGATCAAGGAGGCGGTCACGCTCTACATGCTGAACAACAACCGACTCCCGGACTCGCTCGAGGTGCTGACGGCGCCGGACCCGAACAACGACGGCGAGCCGTACCTCGAGGACGCCGAGGGGCTGATCGACCCGTGGGGGAACCCGTACGTGTACACGCAGGAGGGCTCCCGGAGGTTCACGATCGTCAGTCGGGGCGCGGACGGACTCCCCGGCGGCGAGGGGGAGGACGCGGACGTCACGTCCCGGCGGGCGGGAGGGGGTCGCTAGGAGCCTGCGACACCGACCGCCGGGGCTCCGGCGAATCCTCGCGACCGATCTCTGCGTTGCACGGATTTCGGAGTCTCACCAGACACGCGGTCGTCCTGTGGGCCTCGATCTCGGCCGCGACGACCGCGCCTCGCTCCTCGGCGATCCGTGTCGCGCACTCCTGACCACGCGGCGGCACGGTCAGGCCGCCCCCTCCATCGCCTCGCGCTTCCGCACCAGCTCGAGGATCGTCTCGGGCGAGCCGGCGGCGATCAGGTCGCTCCGGAACGTCTCGTCGTTCAGGAGCTTGGCGATCTCGGCGAGCGTCCGGATGTGGACCTTCGTCTTGTTCTTCGGCGTCACCAGCAGCAGGACGAGGTGGGTCGGGCGGCCGTCGATCGACTCGAAGTCGATCCCCTCCGGCGCGACCCCGAGCCCGACCAGCGTGTCGTCGACCTGCTCCATCGAGCAGTGCGGGATCGCGACCCCGTTCTCCATGCCGGTGCTCATCGACCGCTCGCGCACGAGGAGCGCCTCGAGCACCGCGTCACGGTGTTCGCCGGCGAGCCGGCCGGCCTCGACCAGGTGGTCGGTGAGCGTCTCGATCACCTTCCACTTGTCGGCGCCGCCGATCCCGAGCAGGACCGCCTGCGGCCGCAACAGTTCGGACAACCGCATCTCGACTCCGTCGTTCGACTTCGGATCACGTCCGCGATCGCGGAAGCCGGCGAGCGTAGGCGTTCCACGCGATCCGGGCAAGGGCGGCCCCCGTCGCGGCTTGCATCCCCTCCCGAAGTCGAATTGAAGGGAAGGGCGGACCGGTCCGGACGTCGAACGGGACGGCCGGAGGACCGTGAGGTGCCGGCCCGCGCGACCCCGCACGGGGGAGTTCGCTCCAACGTCTTTGGTTGCGTTGACTTGGGTTCACGGGCGACATAGGATTCGACGCGAATTCGTCATGCGGCGATCTTCGACGATCCCACTCGAGACCACCGATCACCATCCCAGCACCCTAGGGAGGGGCATCCGGATGCAGGCACCCCTGCGGGCGATCTTCGCGGCCCTCACCGTCCTGGCGTCGACCTCGTTCGCGCCGACGGCGCACGCCCAGGAAGTCGACTTCGACGAGAACGACAACATCCTCATCCAGTTCGACGAGATCGACGGGACGCTGCTCGAGGACTTCATCAAGCTCTGCGAGATCCAGACCGGGAAGCAGCTGAACTACAACGAGCAGGACACGAAGGACGTCCGCCTCCGGTTCATCGGCCGGAAGGTCCTGCCCCGCGATCAGTTCTGGCCGTACTTCCAGGCGGTGCTGAAGGCGTACGACTTCGTCATCGTGCCGTACGGGAACATCGGCGCGCCCGGCCGCCCCGCCGACGGGCCGGACACCGGGTTCTTCGCGATCCGGCGGTCGAGCTCGTCCGGCGCCGGCGCGAAGCCCGGCTACATCAAGTCGCAGGCGCCGGTCGTCTCCCCCGACCAGCTCGAGGCGTTCAAGTACGACCCGGGCATCGTCCTGACGACGTCGTTCACCCTGAAGTACGTCAACGTCCAGGAAGCGACGAACATGCTCCAGACGTACTTCACCGACCCGATGCTCGAGTCGATCCGCGCGGTCACGAACTCGAACGCGCTCGTCGCCACCGGATTCGCGCAGACGCTCTACGGGATCAAGCGCCTCCTCGAGCTGATCGACACCAAGCCGGACGAGTTCACCCCCCGCTTCGCGAAGGTCGAGCTCGAGCACGCGGTCGCCGAGGAGATCCAGCCGATCGTGAAGGAGCTGATCGACGCCGAGCGCGGCGTCGGCGGCACGGGCGGCGCCGGCCGGCCGGCGAACGCCGGGCTCCCGCCGTCGATGCAGGAGCTCGAGCCGCAGATCTCGGTCGAGCCGCGCAGCAACACGCTGCTCGTCGTCGCGGCGGAGGAGACGCTGGAGAAGATCCTCCACTACATCCGGATGCTCGACGTCGAGGTCGACCCGCGGGGCGACACCCACGTCTACCGGCTGAAGAACAGCGCCGCGAAGGACCTCGAGGAGATCCTGAACGAGTGGGCGCAGAACACGCAGCAGTCGTCGGGCGGCGCGAGCGGCGCGCAGGGCGGCCAGGCGGGCGGAGGCTCGCTCGAGCAGCCGGTGACCGTCGTCGCGGACGAGTCGTCGAACTCGCTCATCATCACCGCCTCGAAGAGCCGGTACGCGCAGGTCCTCGAGATCGTGAAGAAGCTCGACGTCCGGCGCCGCCAGGTCCTGATCGAGACCGCGCTGGTCGAGATCAGCGGCACCCTCTCCGAGCGGCTCGGCGTCGAGCTCGGCTACGTGTCGGTCGACGAGAACCCGGACAGCGGCTCGAACCGCGGCTTCGGCGTCACCTCGTTCGGCCTCTCCACGCTGACGGACACCGACGGCGACGGCATCGTCGACTTCCGGGTCCCGAGCGGCCTCACCCCGGACACGTCGGGGACGCCGGGGATCACGGCCGGGATCTTCTCGGGGCGCGACTTCGCGGTCCCGGTCATCATCTCGGCGCTGAAGTCGACCGGCGACACGAACGTCCTGTCGATGCCCTCGATCCTCGTCAACGACAACGAGAACGCGGTGATCAGCAGCACGGACGAGCGCCCGACGTTCAACGTGAACCAGGGCGTCAACTCCGACCAGACGTCGTTCGACGAGTTCCAGGAGGCGGGGATCACGCTGAACATCTCCCCGTCGATCAGCGCCGGCAACTACCTCCGCCTGCTGGTGAAGCTCGAGGTCTCGACCTTCACCGAGCCCGAGGGGAACCCGCCGCCGATCGCGCGCCGCGAGATGGACACCAGCGTGACGCTGCCGGACGGCCACACCATGGTCGTGGGCGGGATCGTGTCGGACGAGTCGATCGACTCGCAGGACGGCGTGCCGTGGTTCAGCGAGCTGCCGTTGTTCGGGTTCCTCTTCCGTCAGAACTTCGACTCGGACAGCCGGATCAACCTCTACGCGTTCATCACGCCGCACATCATCAGCGACGACTTCGCGAACCTCGACGACATCTCCTACGCCAAGAAGAAGGAGCTCGAGGCGCTCAACGGCAAGATCCACATCGTCGATCCCGACTGGGACCGCGACAACGCCGACACGCGCATCCTCGACTCGGGGATCGCCGGAGTGTTCGACCTCCCGGCGTACGCCTCGCCGCCGGCGGGCGAGGTCGGGAGTCCGACCCCCGTTCCCACCACGCATGACGGTTGGGGCGAGCTTCCGGCGAGCCCCCCGGAGGACACGCAGCGGTGAAGGATCTCATCGTCCGGGAGCTCGCGTCGGTCGGCAACCTCGACGAGGACCGGGTCCGCGAGCTGAAGAAGCTCGAGGGAGACACCGGGCAGACGATCGACCGTCTGATGCTCCAGAAGGGGTACCTCCCGGAGGCGGAGGTCCTCCGGGTCATGGGCGGCGTCATGGGGTACGACGTCCGGACCGAGCTGCGGGACGACTCGGTGCCGAAGGAGTACGTCGACCGGGTGCCGGTCCAGTTCGCCCGGAACTACAACCTCGTCGGGCTCGAGCGAGAGAACGGCACGATGAAGGTCGCGACCTGCGCGCCGCTCGAGATGCACCCGATGGACGACCTCGCGTCCATGCTGGGCCTCGACGTCGAGCCGGTCCTCGCGCCGAAGGCCGAGATCACCTCGCTCATCAACCGCGCCTACAAGGCGAAGTCGGACGTCGTCGGCGAGGCGCTCGACGACCTCTCCGAGGAGGACATCTCGACGCTGGCGGCGGAGGTCGAGGAGGGCGAGGACCTCCTGAACGTCGCCAACAAGGCCCCGATCATCAAGCTCGTGAACATGATCCTGTTCAACGCGCTGAAGATGCGGGCCTCCGACGTCCACCTCCAGCCGTTCCCCGACCGCCTGCAGATCCGCTACCGCGTCGACGGCATCCTCTACGACATGGAGTCGGCGCCGAAGAAGGTGCAGGAGGCGATCATCTCCCGCGTGAAGATCATGGGGAAGATGGACATCGCCGAGCGCCGCCTCCCCCAGGACGGTCGCGCGTCGCTCCGCCTCGGCGAGGGCGAGGTCGACGTCCGCGTCTCGTCGATCCCGACGTCGTACGGCGAGCGGATCGTGCTCCGCCTGCTCGACAAGACCGCCAAGGTCTACAAGCTCGACGAGATCGGGATGGAGCAGCACAACCTGAAGCAGTTCCGTCACTACCTCGGGTTCACGCACGGCATCATCCTGGTGACCGGCCCGACCGGCTCCGGCAAGACGACGACGCTCTACGCCGCGATGTCCGAGATCAACGGCGCCGAGAAGAACATCCTGACCATCGAGGACCCGATCGAATACAACCTCGAGGGGATCTCCCAGGTCCAGGTGAACACGAAGAAGGGCCTGACGTTCGCCGCCGGCCTGCGGTCGTTCCTGCGACAGGACCCGGACGTCATGTTCGTCGGCGAGATCCGCGACCGCGAGACCGCGGAGATCGCGATCCGCGCCGCGCTCACCGGCCACCTCGTCTTCTCGACCGTCCACACCAACGACTCGCCGTCGTCGGTCACCCGACTCCTCGACATCGGGATCGAGCCGTACCTCGTGTCGTCCTCGGTCCTCCTCGTCATCGCCCAGCGCCTCGTCCGCCTCACCTGCCCGAAGTGCAAGCAGCAGATCGAGCCGGACGCGGCGACGGCGAAGAAGCTGGTCGAGGCGGGCGTGCCGCTGGAGACGTTCCCGGACGGCAGGATCTGGGTCGGCCAGGGGTGCGACTACTGCTTCAACTCCGGCTACGTCGACCGGACCGCGATCTACGAGCTCCTCCCCGTCGACGACGTGATGAAGGAGCAGATCATGGACCGGTCCTCGGCGACCGTCATCAAGCGGAGCGCCATGGAGCGGGACGCGATGACCACGCTGCGCCAGGACGGGCTTTACAAGGTGCGCGACGGCCGGACCACCATCGACGAGGTCCTCCGCGTCACGCAGCTCGACGGAATGTGACCTCCGATCGGCCGCGGGCCGAATCCCGGGAAGCCGGGGCCCGCGCCGAACGTCCCATCGAACGGAGGCGCCGCCCTCGGCCCTCCCCGCTCGAGGATCCCGACCCGAGGAACCGCTGAAGGATGCCGGTCTACGAGTACAAGGCGTTCAACCCGGCCGGCCAGACGAAGACCGGGATCTGCGACGCGGACACCGCGCGCGAGGCGCGGGAGAAGCTCCGCCGCGACAAGTTCCACGTCGTCGACCTGAAGGAGATCCGCCAGGAGGACGACGAGTCGTCGAAGCTGTCGATCGGGAGCTTCCTGAAGCGGAAGCGGAAGACCGGCGAGCTCGCGATGGTGACGCGGCAGTTCGCGACCCTCCTCGAGTCGGGCATCCCGATGGCCGAGGCGCTCCGCGCCCTCTCCGACCAGATCCAGGCGAAGCACCTCGAGACGATCTTCCGGGACATCCGCGAGAGGATCACCGGCGGCTCGTCGCTCGCCGAGGCGATGGGCCACCACCCGGGGATCTTCGACAACCTGTACGTCAACATGGTCATGGCCGGCGAGGCGGCCGGCAACGTCGACCTGGTGCTCCGGCGGCTCGCCGAGTACATGCTGAAGCAGAACCGGATGCGCAACAAGGTCGGCACCGCGCTGATGTACCCGATCATCATGGTCGGCGTCGGCGTGATCGTCGTGTCGATCCTGATGGCGTTCGTGGTGCCGAAGATCGTCGACCTGGTCCGCGCGCGCGGCGACGAACTCCCCGCCCCGACCAAGCTGCTGATCGTCTCGTCGTCGTTCCTGCGCGACTACTGGTACCTCCTCGCGCTCGGGGCGCTCGGCGCGTCGGCCGCCTTCGGCGCGTACCGGCGGACCCCGAACGGTCGGTACAACACGGACAAGCTCTTCCTCGGTCTGCCGATCTTCGGCGACCTCTTCACCAAGCAGGCGGTCTCCCGCTTCGCGACGACCTTCTCGGCCCTCCTGAAGTCCGGCGTGCCGGTCCTCGAGTGCCTCCTGATCGTGAAGAACGTGGTGAACAACGCCGTCGTGGCGCGCGTCCTCGACGACGTCCACAACCGCATCATGGAGGGGGCGGACATCTCGACCCCCCTGAAGAGCAGCAAGATCTTCCCGCCCGCCGTCGGCTACATGGTCGCGGTCGGCGAACAGTCGGGGCGCCTCGAGGAGATCCTCGACAAGCTCTCCGAGACGTACGACGAGGAGATCGACGTCGCCGTCACCCGGATGACGTCGGTCCTCGAGCCGATCCTCATCCTCGGGATGGCGATCGTGGTCGCGTTCATCGTCATCTCGATCCTCCTCCCGATGCTCCAGCTCTCGACGAGCATCTGACCGGATGCCGGGAGGTCCGATCGTGGGCTATACTCGAACCGAATCGACGCAGCGGAAAAAAGGAGCGTACGTCATGTCCACCGCCGAGAATCGCCTCGCACCTCGGGC
>JAUIEL010000218.1 GCA_030428825.1 bacterium | reverse complement strand
TGTGCCCGACCCCGCCGCGCGCATCGGAGGTACGTCAGCGAGCTCTCCTGACGTCCGTGGTCCGATGAGCGCAGCGGGGTCGGGCACCTCCACGTTCACGTGGTCCCGCGAACCAGCCCATTCATCCGGTCGTCTCCGGACTCCCCATTTCCCCACCCCGGAATCGGGTGAGGAAGCCCGGAGCGGGCGAGGCGGTGGACGAGGCGGGGAGGCTTCTCCGAGAGCGACCCCGCAGCGCGACTCGAAACTCCGCGGAGACCACGCCCGACGCATCGCGCGAGGACGTGAGCGGGTCGGAGACACCTCCCCGTCTCGGCCGCCGCCGTGGCGAACGCGCAGACGTTCCCGAATCGCGTTCCTCGCCCCGCGCGCAGCGGCTGGCTACGGTCCGGTCATGATGATCCGCACGCCGGACTCGTGGATCCGGAGGACGGAGACGCTCGTCCCCTCGAAGTAGTCGTACGCCAGCTCGGGGTCCGGGACGTCGAACGGGATCGGGCGGTCGGGGCGCCGGGCGGGGGCGCCGCCGACGCTGACGCCCGGGATCTCGCCGCTCGCGAGGACGTTCAGCGCCTCGAGCATCCCCTTCACCGACTCCGCCGCGTCCTGGAAGCCGATGCTGGTCGGCGCCCGGCCGTCGAGCAGCTCGGTCGCCTCGACCCACGCGTCGCTGGTCGCGACGGTCGGGAGGTCGCCGCCGCCGTGACGCCGGAGGACGTCCTCGAGCATCGACCGGGAGAGCGACAGCGTCAGGAGGTCGTTCGTGATCGCGTAGTGGATGCCGCTCCCGAACAGCGGGAAGGGGACGTTGAAGACCGCGACTCCCTGGAACTCGTCGCGGCGGCGGGTCGCGTGCATCCCCGTCTGCCGGAGGAGGGTGTCGATCGCGACCTCGAGCTTCGTGCCGTCGGTCATCGGCAGGAGGATGGCGACGCTGACCGGGTCTTCCTCGGTCCCCGGGAGCGCCTCCAGCTCGTCCTCGACCTTCGCCTGGAAGAAGGAGACCTCGCCGGCGAGGTTGTCGATGACGTCGGTCCGGACGTTGAACCCGTCCTGCTCGAAGAACATCTCCATCATCGCCTCGGCCTCGGCGGCGTCGTCCGGCTCGAGCTCGCGCATGATCCGCATCGCGGCGTCGATCCCCTTGCCGAGGTCGAACCGGAACGCGGTCATCGACACCGAGTCGGCCGGGACGTACCGCGGCGTCACCAGCTCGGCCGGCCCGAAGACCGACTGCAGCATCTCGGCGAGGTGCCCCTGACCGCTCCAGGTCAGCTCGAAGTCGGTCCGCGACCCGCCGGAGGCGACGTCGGCGACCAGCGCCGCGGTCCCGAGGTCGGCGAAGCCGAACGAGTCGAACAGCTTCCGCTCGTCCGGGCCCATCCGCCCCTCCTTCTCGGCCGACGCGACGGCGCGGCGGACGATCTCGCGGACGTTCGCGAAGCCGCGGACGGTCCCCGCGCCCTGCGCCGCGATCGACGCCGCGTAGCCGTCGGTCTGGTCGAGCGTCTCCTCCACCAGCCCGTCGAGGCCGGCGCAGATCGACTCGAAGAACGCGCGGTCCGCGAGGGCAGCGCTGATCATCGTCAGGACGAAGGTGCCGTCCTTGACGCCGTACCGCATCTCCATCGGGTTGTCGGCGTTCTCGTCCGCGTCGGTGACCAGCGTCACCTCGACGCCGGCGATCTCCTCGCTGCCGAGGAGGACGTTCCCGTCGTCGACCTCCGCCTGCCAGAGCGTGTCGAACTTGTCGAGGAACGCGTCGCCGTTCTCGCCGAGACCGAGGAGGACGCCGATCGCGACGGGGACCTCGCCGCCGTCCAAGGACGTCCGGTCCGGATCCGCGACGTCGAGGAGGAACACGCCCGCCGGACCCTCGACCAGCTTCAGCAGCTCGAACGGGTCGGTGCCGGTCTCCTCCTTCGCCTGCGCCCCGAGGTCGGCCATCTCGCTCGACAGCCAGTCCTGGAACGACTGGAACGCCTGGTCCTTCAGGAAGCGCCCCCAGGCCGAGGCCTGGAACCCCTCCTTCAGCACCGTGACGTCGTCGACGCCGAGATAGGCGAGCGTCTCCGCCGGGAGCGCCTCCTCGAACCCGGCGTGGGCCGGCGCGAGGGGGAGCGCGGCGCACGCGAGCGTCAGGGCCAGGTTCGGGAAACGGGTCATCGGGGGGCCTCCTGGGGGTAGACGATCAGCCGGTCGTGGACCAGGATCGCGATGTCGGTCCGGTCGTCGCCGTCGAAGTCGCCGACGGCGACCTCGCGCGGCTCGCGGCCGCCGCGGCCGCCGCGTTCGAAGATCCGCTCCTCGTAGACCGGCCAGTGCAGCGCGTACCGCAGCCGCTCCGGTTCGATCTTCGAGAGGGTGATCCGGTGTCCGCTGCCGTCGGAGACGACCGCGTCGGGCGCGCCGTCGCCGTTCACGTCGCCGATGGCGATCCGGTCGAGCCAGACGTCCTTCACCGGCACCTCGAGGTCGTCGACGAGGACGAACCCCGGGTCGGTCGCGCCGGCGACGACGACGGCGTACCGCTCCGGCGCGAGGACCAGCAGCTCGGTCCCGCCGTCCCCGTCGAGGTCGCCGGTGACGAGCGCGCTCGGCTGCACCCCGCCGAGGTCGACCCGGCCGGCCTCGGTCCCGTCGAGGTCGAGCACGAGGAGCGACGACGTCGACTCGTCGACCGCCAGCAGTTCGGGCGCCTCTCCCTCGCCGAGCCGGACGAGCTGGACCCGCGACACGTTCGCCCCGACGTTCGCGAGGTTCGTCTGCCGGACGACGACCGGCTTGCCGTCGGCGTCGAGGTGGAACGCGCGCACGAAGTTCGGACCGGGGACGACCAGCTCGGTCGCGCCGTCGCCGTCGACGTCGCCCACGGTCAGCGCGCGTCGCGGCCGCCCCTCGAGGATGCCGAGCCCGGGGATCGCCGCGGCGTTCGCGTCGCGGAACCCGTCCTCCGCCTCGGCGTCGGCGAGCAGGATCGTCGGGACCTCGCGGGGGACGAACAGCAGGACGTCCTTCGCGGCGTCGCGGTCGACGTCGACGAGCCACAGGTCGCTCGGGTCGGTCTTCCAGTCCTGCTCGAGCTTCCGCTCGGCCACGACCGCGCCGGCGCCGTCGAGCCGCACGAGGGCGCGCTTCCTCGAGCGCCCCTTCCCGTCGCCGAGCGCGACCCAGATCTCCGCCGCCCCGTCGCCGTCGGTGTCCGCCACGTCGAGCGCGATCAGGTCGCGTCCGCCGGGGATGGCGACCGCGCGCGGGAACCGGATCGACCCGTCCTCGTCGATCTCCGCCACGCCGATCGCCCCCTCGTCCGGGGCGGCCACGACGAGCTCGTCCTTCCCGTCGCCGTCGACGTCGCCGAGCCGCGGCCGCGACGCGCCGAGGAACGACGGGTACGCGGTCGCCCCCGCCCCCTCGCCGCCGAGGAGGTGCCGGTGGACGACGATCCTCGCGCCGGACGGCTCGGCGACGATCAGCTCCTGCGTGCCGTCGCCGTCGAGGTCGGCGAGGAGCTCCTCGCGCTGGTCGGCGTTCTTGATCTCCTCGTACGGCACCGAGCGGAGCGCCGAGAGCGTCAGCCGCCCCTCCGACGCCGCGTCCGTCGCCGCCTCGAACCGGAGCAGCGCCAGGCGGCCGCTGTTCTTCCGGACCGCCGCGACCTCCGCGCCGCGCCCCTCGCCGCCCGGCCGGACCGCGTACGAGCGGATCTCGGCGAAGCGCGACCGGAGCTCGGGGCCGAACGACAGCCCCGGCTCGCCCAAGCGGACCCGGAACGGCCAGTCGGTCCGCCCCTCGACGTACAGCAGGTCGACCCAACCGTCGCCGTCGACGTCGACGACGTCGAAGCCGCTCGGGTCCTTCGACGCGTTCGGCAGCTTCTCGCGCCGGGCGAACCGGCCGTCCTCCCCCTGCAACAAGAGGTGGGTCTCGTTCTTCGCCAGCACGCAGACGTCGAGCCGGCCGTCCCGGTCGAGGTCGACGGGGCGGACCGCGTCGCGCGAGGCCGAGGCGTCGGGGATCGTGATCCGGAGCTGACGGCCGTACTTCCCCGCCTCGTCGCGGTAGGCGATCGTGAGCTTCCCGGAGTCGCCGAGGTACAGGACGTCGCCGCGCCCGTCGCGGTCGACGTCGGCGATCGCGAGGGCGGTCACCTTCTCCTCGACCGGGAACGCCTCGCGCCGGAACGTCACCTCGTCCGGCAGGGCGTTCACCCGCGCCTCGTCCGCGGGGCGCTCCTCCGGCGTCCCCTGGAGCAGGAACTCGATCTTCGAGTGCGCGTTGTCGACCACCGCCAGGTCGGTCCGGCCGTCCCCGTCGACGTCGGCCGGCGTCAGGTTGCCGACCCCGTCCTCGAGCTTCGACACCAGGAGCCCCTCGAAACCGTACTGCTCGTGGAGGCCGCCGGGGGCCCCGGGCTCGCCGTCCGGGGGCGCGCCGGGGACGGTCAGGACGAGGGCGAGGAGGGAGGAGGAGATCATGTCGTCGTCGGCCTTCCGGGGTTCGTCGAGTCGGGCGAGTCTAGCCGTCGACCGGCCGATTGCCCACCCGCGACCGGGGACCGGCCCGGGGGCCCCTTCCTTTACACGCACCGACGCCGCCCTATGATGGAACGGTTCGCCTCGATCCGGGAGATCGCCATGCGTCCCGTCCGTTCGACCCTCGCCGCCGCCCTCCTTCTGGCGGCGTCCGCCGCCGCCGACGAGTTCCGTCTCCGGGACGGGAAGGTCGTGCGCGGCGACGTGCTGAAGGAGACCGCCGACAGCGTCTTCGTCGACATCGGGTTCACGATCGTCGAGCTGCCGAAGGCGAACGTCGAGGAGCGGATCGCCGAGGCGACCGACGGCGAGCAGGCGCCCGACGCCGGCGCCGTCGAGCAGACCGGCCTCTGGTGGGAGGGCGACCTCCCCGAGCTCGGCGTGAAGGCGGCGGTCGAGCGGTTCGGCGAGGGGGTCGTGCTGATCAAGGTGCCGGGCGCGCTCGGTTCGGGCTTCATCGTCCACGAGAACGGCACGATCGTGACGAACGCCCACGTCGTCCAGGGGGAGATCGACGTCTCGGTGACCGTGTACGAGAAGGTCGGCACGCAGTTCGAGAAGCGGACGTTCGACAAGGTGAAGATCCTCGCGGTCAACCCGTTCATCGACCTCGCGCTCCTCCGGATCGACGCGTCGGAGCTCGAGGACGTCACCCTCCAGACCGTCCCGCTCGGCCGGATGGAGGAGGTCGAGGTCGGCTCGCAGGTCTTCGTGGTCGGCGCGCCGCAGGGACTCGAGCGCTCGGTCAGCGAGGGGATCGTCTCGATCAAGAACCGGGCCGCGGACGGGAAGGTGTACATCCAGATCGACGCGGCGGTGAACCCCGGGAACTCCGGCGGCCCGCTCTTCAACACGAAGGGCGAGGTGATCGGCGTGAACTCCTGGAAGCGGCTCTTCTCCGAGGGGCTGAACTTCGCGATCCCCGTCGACTACGTGAAGCACTTCATCGAGAACCGCGAGGCGTTCGCCTACGACCGGGACAACCCGAACTCGGGGTACCGGTACCTCCCGCCGCCGCGCCGTCCGAAGACGTCGCCGCAGAACTGAGCCGCCGATGACCGCGGAAGGACGACCGGGCGAACGCGAGGGCGAGGCGTCGGGCGAGGGGCTCGGCGTCGCGATCGTCGTCTCGCGCTACCACGACGACGTGACGTCCCGCCTGCTCGCGGGCGCGCGGGCCGAGCTCTCCCGCCGCGGGGTGAGGGACGAGGACGTCCGCGTGGTGACCGCGCCGGGCGCGTTCGAGCTGCCGCTCCTCGCGCTGGCGGCCGCCGACCGAGACGACGTCGACGCCGTGGTCTGCCTCGGCTGCGTCGTGCGCGGCGAGACCGACCACTACGACTGGGTCTGCGGCGGGGTCAGCAGCGGCCTGCAGCAGGCGTCGCTCGAGACCGGCGTGCCGATCGGGTTCGGCGTCCTGACCGTCGACACGCTCGAACAGGCGTACGCCCGGGCCGGCGGCGACGTCGGCGACAAGGGACGCGAGACGGTCGACGCCGTCCTCGAGAGCGTCGCCGCCCTCAAGAGCCTCGTCGGAGACTGACCGTGGCCGTGCGCAAGCGGACGAGGGCGCGCGAGCTCGCCCTGCAGCAGCTCTACGCCGAGGACGTGCGCGAGGACGGGCGGACGCTCGACGTCGACCGCTTCCTCCGCCTCCAGACCGACGACGACACGATCTACCTGTTCGCGCTCGGCCTGGTCCACGGCACGAACCGGCACCGGAAGGAGATCGACGCCGAGATCCGCCGGAACGCCCGGAACTGGGACCTCGCCCGCCTCGCCGTGGTCGACCGGAACGTGCTCCGGATGGCGACGTACGAGCTGCTGTTCCGGCCGGACATCCCGCCGCAGGTGACGATCAACGAGGCGATCGAGCTGGCGAAGCGGTTCTCGACCGCGCGCTCGGGCGGGTTCGTGAACGGCGTCCTCGACTCGGTCCGCCGCGACGCCGGCATCGCGCGGGACGCCCGGGGCCCGCGGCCCGAGGGGAGCGCGGCCGAGCCGGAGGGCGAGACCGCCGAACCGCTCGCCGGCGCGATCGACGGCGCGGACGACGACGAGCTCGACGGCGACCCGAAGGACGGCTGATGTTCAAGCGACTCCGCGAAGGGCTGAAGAAGACCCGCGACAAGCTGAAGGAGGGGCTGACCGCCGTCCTCTCGATCGGTCGCGACCTCGACGACCGACTCCTCGACGACCTGGAGGAGGCGCTCTACACCGCCGATCTCGGCTCGACCGGGACCGCGATCATCGAGGACGCGCGCCGGGCCTGGAAGCGGCGCGAGGTGAAGACGACCGACGACGTCTACGCCTTCCTGCAGCGCGAGATCCGGGCTCGCCTCGGCGACTCGGCGCCGATCCGGACCGCGACCTCCGGTCCGACCGTCGTCCTCGTGGTCGGCGTGAACGGCTGCGGGAAGACGACGTCGATCGCCAAGCTCTCCCGCCTCCTCGTCGGCGAGGGGAAGAAGGTGGTGGTCGGCGCGTGCGACACGTTCCGGGCGGCGGCGGTCGAGCAGCTCGGGATCTGGGCCGACCGGGTCGGGGCGACGCTGGTGAAGGGGAACCCCGGCGCGGACCCGGCGTCGGTCGCCTTCGACGCCGCGAAGACGGCGCGCGAGCAGGGGGCCGACGTCCTGCTCGTCGACACGGCCGGGCGCCTCCACACCCAGGAGGGGCTCATGAAGGAGCTCGAGAAGATCAACCGGACGCTCGCCCGGCAGATCGAGGGGGCGCCGCACGAGGTGCTGATGGTCCTCGACGCCACGACCGGCCAGAACGCGGTCCAGCAGGCGGAGCGGTTCAAGGCGGCGGTCGAGGTGACCGGCATCTTCCTGGCGAAGCTCGACGGGTCGGCGAAGGGGGGCGCGGCGGTCGCGATCCGGGAGCGGGTCGGCGTCCCCGTGAAGTTCGTGGGGCTCGGGGAGCAGGCCGAGGACGTCGAGGTGTTCGACCCGGATGATTTCTCCCGGTCGATGTTCGAGGGGACCTGACCGCCGGAAGCCCCTTCTCCCGAAGCTCTTCCATCCTCCGGACTTTCCACGCCGCGTTTCGTCCGCGCGACACGGCGCCGACGCCGCGTCAAGTCGACGCCCCCACCGTGACGATGAGTCTCGGGTCCCCTGGCTCGGATGGTGGAGAGGGCCTCCCCCCCTATGGCATCGATTCGGCCCGCGGAGCGGCGGGTCCCCCTCGGGGCCCTGCTGTGTTTCGGAGGCGTCGTCGCCCTGACGGTGACGCTCCTGGAGCGCCACGGGTCGCCGGTGCCGGAGGATCCGCTCGCCGCCGTCCACGCCGAAGGGGAGCGGGTGCGGGACGCACTCGCCCGGACGCTGCCCGAGCTCGCCGGGTCGACGCCCGAGGAGGCCGAGAGGATCCTCGCGCACCGGCTCGACGCGCTCGACCTGACGGCCCTGGCCCTGGAGGACGAGAAAGGTCGTCCCGTCGCGCACACCCGCCGCGACGACGCGACCGACCTCTCCTCCGGGGACAGGCTCTCCCTCGTGGTGACGTCGGACGGGCCGCCCGCCCGCCGGCTCGTCGCGACCCTCGACGCCGCGCGGCTCCGCGCCCCGCTCCGGCCGGCGCGATCGGCCGCCGCGCCGTGGATCGGCGTGCTGCTCCTCGCGGGCGGCCTCGGGCTCCTCGTCCGGCGGCGGCGCCCCGACGTGCCCGGACCGCCTCCCGTCCGCGCGAGCGGCGGCGGCGACGACGACCCGACGTCGGAGGACCTCGCCGAGGCGTACGCGAAGCTGCAGGAGATCGACCGCCAGAAGGACGCGTTCCTCTCGTCCGTGTCGCATGAGTTCCGGACGCCGCTCTCGTCGATCCGCTCGTTCTCGGAGATCCTCCTGAACTACGAGAACGAGGACCCGACGACGATGCGGGAGTTCCTCTCGATCATCCACGAGGAGAGCGAGCGGCTGTCGCGCCTGGTGAACGACCTCCTCGACCTGACCAAGATCGAGTCCGGGTCCGCGGAGTGGCGCATGACCCGCGTCGAGCTCGGCCCGCTCGTCGAGACCGTCCTCCGGAGCGCGTCGTCCCTGGCCCGCCAGAACGGCGTGGAGCTGTTCGCGCACGTCCGCGACGAGCTCCCGACGGTCGAGGCGGACCGCGATCGCCTCCATCAGGTCCTCACGAACCTCGTCTCGAACGCCCTGAAGTTCTCGCCGGAACAGGGGCGGATCGACGTCCGGGTCGGGGTCGACGACGGCCAGCTCCGGATCGACGTCGAGGACGAGGGGCCGGGGGTCCCGGAGGAGGACCGGGAGCGGATCTTCGAGAAGTTCCACCAGGCCCGCCAGCCGGACGGCGACGCGCCGCGCGGCACCGGGCTCGGCCTCCCGATCAGCCGCGAGATCGTCCAGCACCACGGCGGACTCCTCTGGGTCGAGCCGCGCGCCACGGGCGGGAGCCGCTTCTCCTTCACGCTCCCCGTCCCCGCCCGGGTCTCCTGAGACGCGCCGGAGGCGCCCCCTCCCGGCGCCTCGGGTCGACGCCTCGCGCCGGCGGTCCCTCCGCGTAGGCTGGGCCGCATGACGGTCGTGCTCCTCTTCTGGCTGGTGACGCTGTTCGTCGAACCGATGGCGTTCGAGCAGCCGCACCTGAAGGTCGGCGTCCTCCTCGGGCTCGGGTCGCTCCTCCTCCTCCCTTCGGCGTGGGCGGGGACGCTCCGGCGCGCCGCGGCCGCGCCGCTCCCCGGACCGCTCGTCGCGCTCGCCGCCGTCTTCGCGGTCTCGCTGATCGCGACCGCGCTCGGCCCGCCCCACCTCCCCGCCGCGGTCCGATCGACGGCGACCCTCCTCCTCCTCCTCCTCGCCGCGATCGCCGCGCACGAGGACGCCTGGTCGTTCCCGCTCCGCGTCCCCCGCGCCCTGCTCGGCGCCGGGGCGGTGATCGGCGGGCTGGCGGTCGCGCAGAAGACGGGCGTCGACTTCCCGTTCCGCGACGTCGACGGCGCCGACGCCGCGGTGGCGACGTTCGGCAACACGAACCTGACCGGCGAGTTCCTCGCCCCCCTCGTCGCGCTGGCCGCGGTCCTCGTCGCCGGCGCGCGCGGGACGGACCGTCTCCTCGCCGGCGCCGCGCTCGTCCTCTCGACGGCGGGCGTGGTGGCGTCCGAGAGCCGAGGCGCCGCCGTGGCCGCGCTGGCCGGCCTCGTCGCGGCCGCCCTCTTCGCGCGGGGCGTCACGCCGGGGCGGGTCGTCGACGCGCCGCTGCTGCTCGGCCTCGCGGGCGGGGTCGGGCTCGCCGTCGCCGCCGGCGGCCCGG
>JAUIEL010000217.1 GCA_030428825.1 bacterium | reverse complement strand
GGTAACATGACGCCATGCCACGCCTCACGCGCATCTACACGAAGACCGGCGACGACGGGACGACCAGCCTCGGTTCGGGCCGGCGCGTCCCGAAGGACCACCTCCGGATCGAGGCGTACGGAACCGTCGACGAGACGAACTCCGCGATCGGCGTCGCGATCGCCGCCGGCCTGCACGAGGACGTCGCGGCGGTCGTCCGCCCGATCCAGAACGAGCTGTTCCATCTCGGCTCCGCGCTCTGCTTTCCCGAGGACGAGCGACAGGGGATCGAGCTCCCGGTCGTCGAAGAGCGGCACGTCGACTCCCTCGAGGCGCACCTCGACCGCTTCACCGACGAGCTCCCTCCGCTCGAGAACTTCATCCTCCCGGGCGGGTCGATCGGCGCCGCGCATCTGCACGTCGCGCGGTGCGTCTGTCGGCGGGCCGAGCGGCAGGTCGTCGAGCTCTCCCGCGCCGAGACCGTGGCCCCCGCGTCGATCCGGTACCTGAACCGGCTCTCCGACCTCCTATTCGTTCTCTGCCGGGTCGAGAACGCTCGGCGCGGGCGGTCCGACGTCTGCTGGGACAGCCGCGCATGACCCGCCGGGTCGTCTCGCTCCTCCCGTCGGCGACCGAGATCGTTTGCGCGGTCGGTGCGTTCGACCGCCTCGTCGGCGTCTCCCACGAGTGCGACCACCCGCCCGAGGTCGTCGGCCTCCCCGCCCTGACGAAGGCCCGGTGCGCGTCCGTCGGCTCCAGCCAGGAGATCGACGCCTCGGTCCGTTCGGCGGCGTGCGACCTGGTCTCGATGTACGAGGTCGACGCCGCACTCCTGCGCGAGCTGCGTCCCGACGTCGTCGTCACCCAGGACCTGTGCGAGGTCTGCGCGGTCTCCGCGGCCGACGTCGCGCGCGCGGTCTCCTCGATGGCCGACCGACTGGTCGACGTCGTCACGCTCGGCCCGACGCGCTTCTCCGACGTCCTCGACGACGTCGTCCGCGTCGGCCGCGCGGTCGGGCGGAAGGACGAGGCGGTCGCCCTCCGGCGTTCGCTCCAGGCGCGCGCGGACGCGGTCCGTCGGATGGCGTCGAACGCCGCCTCCCGGCCCCGCGTCGTCACGATCGAGTGGATCGAGCCGGTGATGCTCGGCGGGACCTGGATGCCGGATCTCATCGAGGCCGCGAACGGGATCGCGGTCGGCGCGCGCGCGGGAGAGGGCGCCCCGTCTCCGTCGCCGCGCGCGCTCGAACGGCTCCGCCCCGACGTCGTGCTGGTGAAGCCCTGCGGTTTCTCGCTCGCGCGCGCGCTCGAGGAGGTCGACGTGCTGAAGCGCGTCCTCCCGTGGGACTCGTGGCCCGCCGTGGCCGCCGGCCGGGTCTACGTCGCCGACGGGAACGCCTACTTCAACCGCCCCGGCCCGCGCCTCGTCGACTCGCTCGAGCTCCTCGCCTCGTGCGTCCATCCGTCGCTCTTCCCGGGGTTCCGCCGGCGGTACGCGGACGCGGTGGTGAGGCTGACCGCGAGCGGCGACGTCGTCCCGATCGGTGGCTGACGCCGCGGCGCCCCCGGCCGGCGGACCGCTCGCGGGCGCGATCGCGCTCGTCCTCCTCCTCGCCGCGGCCGCCGCGCTCGGCCTCCACGACGTCCGCGCGTTCGAGGCGACCGAGCCGCTCGCGCGCGCGCCGTACGGCGACTCGCTCGTCCACCTCGAGGAGGCGCGCCGCCACTTCGGGACGTCCGCCGGCGGGCCGGAGGAGTCGCCGGGCGCGTTCTACAAGCCGCCGGTCACGCCCTGGCTGCTCGCGCGACTCGACGCCGACACCGAGGCCGGCGCGGCGCTTCACCGGCGATTGCAGGTCCTCCTCGGGCTCGTCACGCTGGCGGCGGCGTTCCTCCTCGCCCACGCCCGGGCGGGGGCGTGGGGAGGGCTCGCGGCCGGCCTCCTGCTGCTCGGCTACGCCCCGTTCGCGTTCCACCAGACGAAGCTCCTCGACACGCTCCCGTCGCTCGCGCTGACGTCGGCCGCGTTCGTCCTCCTCGACCGGCTGGCGCGTCGGGGGGGCGGCGTCGCGCTCGGGTTCGCGGCCGGGCTCCTGCTCGGCGTCTCCGCGCTCGCCCGGGCCGCGAACCTCGTCTTCCTGGTCCTCGTCGCGTTCCTGCCGCGCGGCCGCGCCACCTGGCCGGGTCGGGCGGCGATCCTCGTCGGCGCGCTCCTGCCGGTCGCGGCGACCGCGGTCCGGAACCACGAGGCGTCGGGCGACTGGATCCCGGTCAACTACTCCGAAGGGCACACCTTCCTGGTCGGGAACCACCCCGGCGCGCGCGGGATCTACGACCTCCCGCCGGGGTACCCGGACGGCGTGGGGAACGAACGCGCCGTCGAGCGCGCGCTCGCCCGGGCGCACCTCGGCCGCGAGCCGTCCCCCGCCGAGCAGCGCGACCATTCGTACCGGACCGCGATCGGCTTCCTTAAGGCGGACCCGGCCGCGGCCACCCGGCGCGAGATCGACAAGCTCCGGTTCGCGGTCGACGCGTATCCGGTGAACGACAACTACTCGCTGCACCGCGAGCGCGAACGCTTCGATCTCCTCCCCGGGCGGTTCGTCCCGTTCCCCCTCCTCCTGGTTCTCGGGCTCGCCGGGCTGTTCACGCGTTCGTCTCGTCCACGGGGCCCGCTCGCCCTCCCGGTCGCGGTGACGGTCCTGCTCCTCCTCGCGTTCTACGTGACGGAGCGATACCGCCTGCCGGCGGCGCCGTTCCTCGCCGCCGCGGGAGGGGTCGGCCTCGCCCGACTGTTCGATCCGGGCGAGGGGCGCCGCATGCTGACCGGCGTCGCGATCGTCGGCGGCGCGTGGCTCCTCTTCACCGGCCTCCGTCCGCTCCCGTACCCGACGGCGACCCTGCGAGAGAGCGAGCAGCTGTTCGACCTCTCGCTCGACCTGTACGCCGCCCGCGCCCTCGCGACGAAGGGCGACGTCGCCGCGGCGGGGACGACGCTCGCCCGCTCGGTCGTCGACCACCCCCGCGATCCCCGGCAGGGCGAGCTGGAGGCGGCGCTCCTCGACCTGCTCCACGGGCGGAACGAGGGCGAGGTGGCGGAGATCGCCGCCGCCGTCCGGTCCGCCGCTCCGGACGCGCCCCGCCTGGAGGCGCTCCTGCGGCTCGCCGGCGCCCCGCCCCTCAGCGCCGGGGCGGGAAGATGAACGCGCGGACCTCGAACCGGTAGAGGTCGAACCGCTTCACCCGCACCTCGAACGTGGCGAGTCGCCGCCGCTCGATCGTGGCGAGCAGGTCGTCCGTCGCCGCCGCCCACGCGCGTCCGCCCTCGACCGGGATCAGGAGCGTCGCGCCCCCGGCGTCGAGCAGCGCGGCGAGCGCCGCCTCGTCGTCGGGGAGCGGGAGGACCTGGCGGTCGGTGTCGCGGCGGAGCGGGGCGGGGAGCGTCGTGTGGATCGGGCCGCCGCCGTCGTCGAGCCGCTTCAGCGCGATCGGCCACGGGAACCGCTGTCCCGACCGGACGTCGGAGACGAACGTCGGCGCGTTCACCGCCGCCACGAGCGCGGCGACCCCGAGGACCGCCCGGCCGCCGCGCTCGCTCTCGGCGAGGCGCTCGAGCGCGAGGCCCGCCAGCGCCAGCGCGAACGGCGAGGCCGCGGCCGCGACCGACAGGCGGTGCAACGCTCCCTGATCGAGGACCGACCCGAGGGCGACGCCGGCGAGGACGCCGAGACCGAGTCGCAGGCCGGGCCGACGGGCGAGCCCCGCCAGCGCGAGCGGGACGAGCGCGTAGCCGAGGTGGTGCAGCAGGAGGAGCGCGCCCCCGGGGATCGCCCCCGCGAGGTCGGCCCAGGCCGCGACCGTCGGATCGGCCGGCAGGGAGGAGACGGGCGACGGGGCCACGGGGAGCGCCGCGACCAGCGGGATCACGCCGAGCCCGGCCAAGAGACCGCGGCCGAGGAGCGTCGGTGGGGGCGCCAGCGCGAGCAGGGCCGCGAACGCCGCCGCGAGCTGCACGAACGCGCCCGGTCCGGCCTCGCGTCCGGCCGCGAGACCGAGCGGGTCGAGGAGCGAGAGGCCGGCCACGGCCAGCGCGACGCTCGTCCCCGCCGGCGATCGGTCCCGCCGCGTGAACGCGAGCACGACGACCGCGACCGCCAGCGCTCCCGCGACGGCGGCGACCAGCCGTCCCGTCTCGAACCCGCCGCCGAGTGTCGGGTCGACGAGACCCCGCCAGGCGTCCGTCGCCTCCGCCGCCGTCGGCGGGAGGTCCCGCCACCCCTTCGTTCGCAGCGCGAGCGCGGCCAGGAACGCCCCCGGGACGAGGAGCGGTCTCATCCCTCCGAGCGCTCCACGACGAACAGGCGGAGCCCGAACTCCGCGTCGGCGACCGCGAGCAGACCGTCGAGGAGGGCGACGTCCGCCGCCGTCGCGGGAGAGATCACGGCGGCCGGGGTCGGTCGCTCCGGGCGATCGAGGTCGAGGACGACGACCTGCCCGTCCGCCGAGACGACGGCGCCGACCGCGCCGCTCGCCGCGAGCGCGGTCGCTCCGGGGAGCGGGAGGGCGCCGATGGGCCGCGCCGCGCCCGGGTCGCCGACGTCGACGAGGCGCAGCTCGGCGCCCGTCGCCGCGAGCAGGACGTCGCCCGACAGCTCGAGGTCGGCGCCGCGCGGCCCGGCCGAGCCGGACGCCTCGGTCCAGTCGCAGCGCGACCACGTCCCGTCCGCGTCGCGCCGGACGATCGACGCCGTCCCGTTGTCCCGCAAGAGGAACCAGCACGCGCCGCGGCGGACGAGCGCCGCCCCGGTCCGCCCCTCGGAGAGCGACTCGTCGAGCGCCTCCGGCTCGAGCGAGCGGCCGGTCACGACGACCGCGCCGTCCGCGCCCGCGGCGACGGCCGCGGTCGCCCCCTCGGCCGAGAGCGAGGTCCCGTCGCCGTCGACCGCAAAAGTCGTGGTCCGGCGCACGCCGGGGAGCCGCGGGTCGACCACGTCGATCGCCGTCAGCGTCGCCCGGTCGGAGAAGAGACCGGTCTGCACGCCGACCACGAAGAGCTGGTCCTCGGCGAACGCCACGGCGTCGGCGCGGAGGTCGTCGATCGTCGCGAGGAGTTCCGGCGCGCTCGGATCGGTGACGTCGACGATCCGGACCCCGCCCTCCCCGCACGCGACGAAGCAGAGCCCGTCGGTCAAGGCGACCCGCTCGGCCCGGTGGGGCGCGAACGAGAGCCGGCCGGTCTCGGTCGCCGCCAGCGCGCCGCTGGTCCGGACCTCCGCCGGCTCGGGCGGGGCGGCGCACGCCGCGAGCAGCCCGACGATCGCGACGGTCGCGACGATCGGGGCGGACGTCGGCAGGGGGCGGGTGCGAGGCGGCATGGTGGTCGGACTCTATCGGCTTCGGACGAGCAGACGGCGCTCGTCTTCCGTCAACACCCGGGCCCGGTCGAGATCGTCGAGAAAGCGGAGCCCGTCGCTCCAGTACCCCGCCGTCGGGCGGAGGTCGGCGAGGCGGCCTCGGAAGTGGTCGTTCAGCGCGCCGACGAACAGCTCGCGGACGTACTTCGCGAAGATCGAGGCGAGGGCCACCTCCATCCCCTGGCGCTCGCCGCCGACGACGTAGTCGAGCTCGAGGCCGGCCGCCTCGGGACCGACCCGGTAGCGCGAGCGCTCGCGCGCCTCGCCGAGGACGGTCACCCCCTCCATCGGGAACGCTCCGTCGAGCAGCTCGACGTATCGGCGCCGGCCGCCGTGCCGGTCGCACCGGACCCGCCACGGAGCGGCGGCGCGCCCTCGGAGGTCCTCGAGCAGCGCGACGTTCAGGTCGAACAGCACCCGTGCCTTCGTTCCCCACCGCTCCGCGCGGAGGTTGAACTCCTCGACCAGGAGGGGGAGGACGGCGATCCGGACGACCCCGACCGCGGCGCGGCCGGCGGCCCGTCGCAGCCGCCCCGCCTCCCGGGCGATCCGGGCCGGGTCCGCCTTCCGCGGCAGCGGCCGCTCGAGCAGCGCGCGCCCGTACCACGGGTACCGGGCGGTCGGGAGCGCGCCGCCGGCGAGGTGCCGACCGAGGAACGCGCCGACCGTCTCGGGCGGTCGGCCGTCGTCGGCGGCGAGCGCGGAGAACGCGAGGGCGACGGTCTCCAGGTCCCCGAACCCCTTCCCGCCGCGGTGGAGCTCCTTCGAGTCGACGACCGGGAGGGCGCGCCAGCCGCCGCGCTCGGGGGGGCGGCGGCGGACCGCGGGGCGGAGGGCGCGCCACAGGTCGTCCCGGGCCTCCGCCGGGGCGGAGAACGCGGCGAGGGCCGTCACCAGGGGGCCCAGGAGGGGGCCGTACCCCGCCTCATCGATTCCGGCCACGATCATCGTCCGCGCGCTTCTCCGCTCAAGTCGGGGGTCCCCGGCGTCGATGGGGGGCGAAGGGGACGACGGAGGGACCGACGCCCACGGAGCTGCATCTTGCGCTGTTTGATCGCCGCGGTCGACCGATCGGTCTGCGACACCATCCTCGCCGCCGTCCACGCCTTCGAGGTCGAGTGCGACCCCGTCGACCTCGAGCAGGCCCGCGTCCACCTCCGCCGCCGGAAGTACGACCTCGCGTTCGTCGTCTTCACGTCGCCGTCGCAGTCTCCCGAGGCGGACGCGGCGTCGAAGCTGGTCGACGAGGTCCGCGAACTCGCCCCGCGCCTGCCGATCGTCGGAGTGGCGCGCGCCAGCCGGCTCGCGTCCCACCGCGGGGAGAAGAAGAAGTACTTCGCCTTGCTCGGGGCTCCGCTCGACACGCTCGAGCTCTACCGCACGATCAGGCGGGCCCTGGATCGGGTGCGGACGCCGGCCGGAGCGGCTCGCGTCGTCTTGCCGCGATCGTGAACCCGACGACGCCGACCAGGAAGAGCGGGATCGAGATCCACTGCGAGGTCGAGAGTCCGTAGTAGATCCCGCGCTCGACGTTGTCGCCGCGGAAGACCTCGCAGATCGACCGACCGATCGGATAGAGGATCAGCGCCAGGTAGAAGACCTGGCCGCGGAACGTCTGGCGTCTCGCGACGAACGAGAGGATCAGGAAGATGACGAACGCCTGCAGCAGCATGTAGAGCTGCGTCGGGTGCAGGGGGACGCCGCGCAGCGCCTGGGGGAGGAGCGACTCGGGGATGTCGGGGAACGTCACGGCCCACGGCAGGTCCGGCGCCGGCTTTCCGTAGTCGTCCCCGACCAGGAAGCATCCGATCCGGCCGACCGCCTGCCCGAGGAAGACGGCGGGCATGCAGATGTCGCCGAGGGTGACGAAGTCGATCTTCCGCTTCCGCGTGAAGAACCAACCGGCGACGAACGCGCCGAGGAACCCTCCGTAGTAGACGAGCCCGCCCTTCCAGATCTTCAGCACCTCGACCGGCTGGTGCGCGAACTGGTCCTTCCAGTGGACGATGCAGTAGAGGACGCGCGCGCCGAGGATCCCGCCGACCATGATCCACATCAGCAGGTCGCCGATCGCCTCGGGGTCGACCTGCTTCGTGCGTCGAGCGTGCCGACTCGCGACCCAGAGCGCGACCACGAACGCCAGCGCGACCATCACGCCGAACGAGCGGATCTTGAAGCCGAACGGTTCTCCGAGGATCGGATACATGGTCGTCTTTCGGACGGTCGTGCCGGATTCGCACAGTCGAGGGTCGCACACGGCGACGAATCCGGAGATCGTAGCGACGCCGCGAGACGAAGCAAACGGGTCCGCAGGACCGGTTTGGAGAGAGAGCCGACCCGACCCGCGGCGATGGCACGTCGTTTGTGACGGGACCCGTCGACAATCGAAAGAACGGGGCTCCCCTGGCCTATTTCGGATTCACGAGAAGGGTGCCCATCTTCGTTCCGAGAGCGGTCGGGCCAGGGGAGTTGCCGTTTTCATGGAACGCGTTCGGGAAAGGTCTCCGCGATCGCCACGGCGGGAGACGAGACGGGGAGGTGTCTCCGACCCGCTCACGTCCTCGCGCGATGCGCCCGGCGTGGTCTCCGCGGAGTTTCGAGTCGCGCTGCGGGGTCGCTCTCGGAGAAGCCTCCCCGTCTCGTCTCCCGCCTCGCCCGCTTCGGACTTCCTCACCCGATTCCATGGTGGGGGTAGGGGGGAATGCGGAGAGGACCTGAGGGATCGCTGACGCGGAGTCTCGACGATTGCGTCAGGTTCTCCGCGTCAGCGCCCTCTCGTTCCTTTCCTTCCTCTCGTTCCTCTCCTTCCTTCCCCTACTTCTTCGTCTTCACCTTCGCCCGGTACGCCCCCAGCGGTCCCGCCATCTCGATCGTCCCCTTCACCTTCTTCACGACCATCGCGCCGGTCGAGTCGGTCTTCGTGAGGAGTTCGAGTCGTGCCATGACGCGTCCGGCGATGGGGTCGTCGGTGCGGTGGATGGCGCCGCAGAAGACGGGGGTCTTGCCGTTCGGTACGAAGCGGGAGCCGCGGAGGACGAGCGTGCGGTCGCCGGTGGAGAAGGAGAGGCCGGAGGGGATCGCGTCGCTGGTGAGGAGGAGGGCGCCCGATCCCGGCGCGTACTGGAGGAGGGCGTTCGCGTCCTTCGACTTCGTCGGCGTGTTCCCGTTCAGGAATCCGGAGGTCTTGACCTTCAGGTCGAATCGGAAGGGTGCGTACGCGACGTGGGACGGTTCGACGAGGTCCGGGTGCTCGAAGACGCGGACGACGGTGTTGTCGGGAGCGAGTTCGACGACGCGGTCCCCGTCGAAGCACGCGACGGCGAGGTTCCCCGTCGGAGAGCCGGCGATCCCCCACGGGCCGACGATCTGCGGGTGGGAGAGCGGTGAGCCGAGGCCGGTCGGGGACATCAGGAAGACCTCGCCGGCCGCGTAGTCGGTCGTCACCGGGAAGCCGTACCACGATCCCAGCCCGCCGGCCGTCCCGAGCGACGAGAGGTCGCTGAAGACGACGGCGCCGCTCCGGTGGAGGCGACGCACGGCGGCCGGGAGGTTGCTCGTGACGACGAGCTCCCCGGTGGCGTCGAGGACCGCGTCGGAGGCGTTCGACGGGATCGGCGTCGTGGCATGCGGCGGCGAGTGCGGGAAGAGCGACGAGAACTCGACGAACGACGCGGTCCCCCGCGACACGACGCCGAGCGACCCGCGCGCGCCGAGCGACAGCCCGACCGGATCGTTCAGCCCGTCGCTCGCGTCCCACATCAGCTGGCTCGTCCCGTCCGCGTCGACGGCGTAGACCGCGTCCCCGTCCATGTCCGCGACGTACAGCCGACCGTCCGTCCCGAACACCAGCCCCCGCAGCCCGCTCCCGAACGGCGCCACCTGGATCGACCGGACGAACTCCCCGCCCGGCTCGAACTCGAACACCCTCCCGAGCGAGGACGACACGAACAGATGGTTCGGCTCGAACCCACCCGCCCGCGCCTCCCCGAACGCGAGCAGAGAAAGGACGAAGGCCAGGAAGGGACGAAGGCGAGAGTTCATCGGAGGTCTCCTCGTGCGGCGGCGGGGGGGAGACGCGGTCGGGGGAGGGGAACCGACACGGAAAAGGGCTGGGGGCTGGGGGCCGGGGGAGGGAGGGGCGCTGGCGCGGAGGACCGGCACCGACGTCAGGACTCCGCGCCGGCGTCATGCCACAGGTCCCCTCCGCATTCCCGCCTTCATTCCCGGAATCGGGTGAGGAAGTCCGAAGCGGGCGAGGCGGGGCCGGAGGAGGGATGAGGCTCCGAGAGCGACCCCGCAGCGCGACTCGAAAGCGAGCGGAGACCACACCGGGCGCATCGCGCGAGGACGTGAGCGGGTCGGAGAGCTCGTCCCTCCTCCGGCCGCCGCCGTGGCGATCGCGCAGACGTTCCCGAACGCGTTCCTCGCCCCGCGCGCAGCGGCTA
>JAUIEL010000913.1 GCA_030428825.1 bacterium | reverse complement strand
AAGCGCGAGTCACGGCGCGGGCCGTCCCGATCGGAGCGGTCGCGCGGCGGGCCCCGGCGGTCGTCGTCCCGACGCGGCGGTCCGCGCCGGTCGTCGCGTCGCGGACCGCGGGATCGCGAATCGTGGCGCGGGCCTCCTCGGTCGTCCCGATCGGAGTGGTCGCGCGGCGGACCTCGACGGTCGTCGTCCCGGCGCGGACCGGACGGCCGCTTCGACCACGGCTTCTTCCGGAACGGCTTCTTGGAGGAGGGGCGTCGCGGGCGCTCCTCGCCGGAGTCGTCGCGCTCTTCTTCGGACGTCATGTCAGCCTCGCCCCCTCGGGGATCGGAAAGCCGCGCAGGAACGAGGCCGCGTCGGCCTCCTTCCTCCCGGCGCGGAGGAGCCGGAGGACGCGCAGCGTGCCGTACCCCGTCTGGATGTCGAGCGTCTCCCCGCTGCGGACGACCGTCCCCGGCAGCACCTCCGGCGCTCCGGTGTCGACGACCTCGGCGCGGCGGACGATCACGCGCTCCTTCCCGCCCCCTTCCACGGGGGAGGTCGCGAAGGCGCCGGGCCACGGCGTCATCGCGCGGACGTGGGCGTCGATCTCCTCGGCGGGCCGGGACCACTCGATCTTCCCCTCGCTCTTCTCGAGCACGGGCGCCATCGTCACCAGGCGTTCGTTCTGCCGCGTCCGCGGCGCGCCGCCTTCGTCCAGCGCCGCGAGGTTCCGCTCGAGCAGGGCCGCCGCCACCGGCGCCATCCGCTCGGCGAGCTCGCCGGCGTTCTCGGTCGGACGGATCTCCATCCGCTCGACGTCGATCACGTCCCCCGCGTCGAGCTGCTTCACCACGTGCTGCAGCGACACGCCGGTCTCGCGGTCGCCGGCCGCGATCGCGCGGGCGATCGGCGCCGCCCCCCGCCACCGCGGCAGGATCGATCCGTGCAGGTTCACGATCGCCTTCGACGCGAGCCCGAGCACCGTCCGCCCGAGGATCTGCCCGTACGCGACGACCACGATCAGGTCCGGCTTCTCGGCCCGGAGCCGATCGATCGCCTCGGGCGTGTTGATCCGCTCCGGCTGGAACAGCGGGAGCTCGAGCTCGGCCGCGCGCGCCGCGACCGCCGACCGCTCGATCTTCCGCCCGCGCCCCTTCGGCCGGTCCATCGCCGTGACGACCAGACGGAGGTCGTGCCCCGACGCGCGCAGCATGTCGAGCGTCGGGACGGCGAAGGGCGAGGTGCCGAGGAGGACGACGTTCATCGAGGGGTCCGGAGGGTCGGCTCGACACGAAACGGCGGCTTCGTGCCGGGCACGAAACCGCCGCGCCGAGGAACGAGCTCGCTCAGACGTTCACGCCGAGGTGCTCGTTGCACACCCGCTTCAGCTCGTCGACGGTGCGGCCGCCGCCGATGAGCCGGTGGACCTCCTGCCCGTCCTTGAACAGGATCAGGGTCGGGATCGCCGTCACGCGGTATCGGACCGCGATCTCCGGGTGGTCCTGCGTGTTGTGCTTCGCCACCTTCACGTTCGGGGCGACGTCGTCCGCGAACCGCTCGACCGTCGGCGCGAGCTGGCGGCAGGGGCCGCACCACGGCGCCCAGAAGTCGACCAGGACCGGCGCCTCCGACTCGAGCACTTCCGGGCCGAACGATTCGTCGGTCACTTCGATCACGTTTCGGGCCATCGCTCTGCCTCCATCTGTGTCTCGGTCTCGTCGGCGCGCTCCGTCGGCGCGGCCGGCTCCGATGCGGCTTCGGTCTCCGAGGTTTCCACGGCCGCGTCGTCGGTCGCGTCGGCGTCGTCCCCGAGGAGTTCGCGCTCCTCGTCCGTGGGTCGC
>JAUIEL010000216.1 GCA_030428825.1 bacterium | reverse complement strand
GCGAGGGTTCGGCCGCGACCGCCTTCCGGATCACCGCGCCGAGGTCGCCCCGGACGGTGACCTCCCGGCCGGACGGCCCGTCGGCGGGGAGCGCGCCGTCGATCAGCTCGTGGAGGAGGAGGCCGAGCGCGAAAACGTCGCTGCCGGTCGTGACCGGGTCGCCGCGGAGCTGTTCGGGGCTCGCGTACGCCGGGGTGAGGGGGCCGCCGGCGGTCGCGTCGCCGCCGTCCTCTTCCAGGACCGCCGCGACGCCGAAGTCGAGGAGCTTCGGCGTGCCGTTCGGCGTGACGAGGACGTTCGACGGCTTCAGGTCGCGGTGGACGACCAGCCGCTGATGGGCGTGCTGGACGGCGGCCAGCACCTCGGCGAAGCGCTCGAGGACGTCGTCTCGCGAGACGCCGCGCGCCCAGACGGTGATCGGCTCGCCGTCGACGTACTCCATGACGAGGAACGGCCGGCCGTCCGGGAGGGCGCCGGCGTCGAGGAACGTCACCACGTTCTCGTGCTCGAGCGCGGCGAGGGTGGCGCGCTCGCGTTCGAATCGCTCGAGGAACCTGGCGCCGTCGAGCCCGGGGCGCAGCACCTTCAGCGCGACCCGCCGCTCCGCCCCGCCGACGCGCCGGGTCGCCCGGTAGACGTGCGCCATGCCGCCGGACGAGATCCGGTCGTCGATCCGGTACGCGTCGAACGTCAGGCCGATCAGCGCCTCGGCGCGCGGCGTCTCCGAGAGACGCGCGAGCAGCGCGGCGGCCCCGTCGTCGAGCGCGTCGACCGGGCTCGTGTCGGCGGCCAGAAGCGCCTCGACCCGACGGGCGATCCGATCGTCCCCGCCGGTCCGCTCCCGGAGCCGTGCGGCCCGCTCCGCCGGCGCGAGCTCCGCCACCTCCGCGAACAGCTCCTGCACCCGATCCCACTCGTTCATCCGTCGTCCTCCGGGGTCGAGAGCGCGCGGACCCGGTCGCCGAGCCAGGCCCGGGCGAAGCGCCACCGTCGCTTCACGGTCCGAGGCGACAGATCGAGCGCGGTCGCGATCTCCTCCGTGTCGCAGCCGCCGTGGAACCGGAGCTCGACGAGGCGGACCAGGTCGGCGTCGATCCGCTCCAGCTCCGCGAGCGCGGCCTCCAGGTCGAGGGCGAGCTCGCACGGGTCGTCCGGCGCCGCCCGTCCGTCGAGCGTCGTCCGCCGCGCGTCGCCGCCGCGCTTCCGGGCGGCGCGGCGGCGGGCGTGCTCGGTCAGGATGCGCCGCATCGCCTGGGCGGCGAGCCCGACGAACGCTCCCCGGTCGAGCGAGGCGGCGTTCTCGCTCCGGCGCAGGCGCAACCAGACCTCGTGCGTCAGCGCGGTCGGGTCGAGCGTGTGGCCGTCGCGCTCGGCGGCGAGCAGGCCGCCGGCGAGGCGGCGGAGCTCGTCGTACACGGCGGGGAAGCAGTCGGACGGGTCGTTCATGCCGGTGGACGCGCCTCGGGCCGGGGGATGCACCGCGCACCCTCCGGGAGGAGAGCGCGAACGGCGGCCGGCCGGGGCCAGGTTTCCCGTCGACCGACGAAGATGGCCCCGGGCCGCGCCCGTTCGCGCTCCCGGTCTCCGAGGAGGTGCACGACACCATGAGCTGGACGAGACGACAGGCCTGTTCCGCCCTCGGGGCGCTCTTCTTCGCCGCGGCGTCGACGAGGTTCGCGACCGGCGCCGCCGGGACGGGGGGCGACGCCGACGGGAGGCGGGCGCTCCTCGACGCGGTCCGCCGCGGCGACCTCCCGCGGGTCCGGCGGCTCCTCGCGGACGACCCGTCGGTGGCGGAGGCGAAGGACGACGCGGGGCGGTCGGCGTTCGTGCTGGCGCACGTCCACGGTCACGAGGAGGTCGTCGCCGCGCTTCGCGAGGCCGGCGTGGCGCTGGACGTCGTCGAGGCGGTGCTGGCGGAGGAGTGGGAGGTGGTGGAGCGGCTCGTCCGCGAGGACCCGTCGCGGCTCTCCCGCGCGCACCCGATCGGCGGCACCCCGCTCTACGCGGCGGCGCTGGTCGGGAGCCTCGGCTTCTGGCGGCTCCGCTCGCTCGGCGGCCGGCCGGACGCGGCGCCGCCGGGCGGGAGCGGCTACACGCCGGCGCGCGGGGCGATGGAGTCCGCGCGCGCGTCCTGGGCGAGGATCGCGCTGGCGGACCTCGCCGGGAACGGCGCCGACCCGAACGCCCCACAGCGCGGCGGGAGCTCGGTCCTCCACGGCGCGGTCGCCCGGCGGGACGCGACGCTGGTCCGTCTCGCGGTCCGGAAGGGAGCGGATCCCGCCGCCGTCGACGACCGGGGGCGGACGCCGCGGGAGTGCGCGGCGGAGCTCGGCTGGGAGGAGGGAGAGCTGCTGCTCGCGCGCCCCGAGGCGCTCCCTCGGGACGACCGTTCGAGCCGCTTCGCGCTCGACGCGAACCGGGACCCGATCGTCCGTCCCGACCTCTCCGACGTCCCGCGGGAGGTGCAGAGCGAGGTCACCGGCGCCTCGCACTTCCGGATGGAGCGGGTCCGCGAGCGGTTGGCGAAGGACCGGCGGCTCACCTTCTCCATCTCGAGCGACGACGAGCTGGCGATCGAGGCGTGCGCCCACACCGGGAACCGTCCGATCATGCGGCTGCACCTCGATCACGGGGCGCCGTTGTCGCTGCCGACCGCGGTGTCGCTCGGCGACGGGGACGCGGTCGACTTCTGGCTGGAACGGCGGCCGTCGCTCGTGAACGAGCGCGGGGCCCACGACTTCCCGGTGATGTGGTACGCGGTCCTCGGCGGCGGGTCGGTCGAGATGGCGGAGCGCCTCCTCCGGCACGGCGTCGCCGTGGATCAGGAGAGCGTCGGCACGACGGCGCTGCACTGGTGCGCGAGGCGGGGCGACCGCGACCTCGCGGCGTGGCTGCTGGAGCACGGCGCCGATCCCGAACCGGTCGGCCACCGCTGGAACCGCGCCGGCGAGACGCCGCTCGAGGTCGCGCTCGCGGCCGGCGACGCGGCGATGGCCGCGCTGCTGCGGGAGCGCGGCGCGCGTCGGTGAACGGTTCGCCCGGCGAGGGCGGGGGACGTCTGGTACGGTCGGCGGAACACCGAACCCGCCGGAGCGACGACGGACCGCGATCACGATCGCGGTCCCCCCATCCATGCCCGACCTGATCGAATCGACCACGCTGATGCTGGTGTTGCTGAACCCGTTCCTGATCCTCGTCTACCTCGTCGACGTGGTCGAGAAGCTCGAGAGGAGGTCGTTCGCGCAGGTGATGCTCCGCGCGGGCCTGATCGCGGCGATCGTCTTCTCCTGTTTCTCGCTGGTCGGAGACGCGATCTTCTCGGAGCTCCTCCACGCCGAGTTCGCGTCGTTCCAGATCTTCGGGGGGATCGCGTTCCTGCTGATCGGGCTTCAATTCGTGTTCAAGGGGCCGACCGCGATCGAGATCCTCCGGGGGGACTCGGCCCAGCTCGCGGGGGCGATCGCGATGCCCGTGCTGATCGGTCCGGGGACGATCAGCGCGAGCGTGCTGATCGGGAAGCGGCACGACTCGTGGACCGGCTGTGCCGTCGTGATGGCCGCGACCGCGGGCGCCGTCCTCCTCGTTCTCGTCCTGAAGCGGCTGCACGACTTCGTCCGGCCGCGCAACGAGCCGCTGGTCCAGCGCTCGGTCGAGGTGACCGGGCGGATCGTCGCGCTCTACATCGGGACGGTGGCGGTCGACATGATCATGCAGGGGACGAGGACCTGGGTGGAGAAGTTCTGACCGGTCGACGGAGGAGGGGATCGTCGTTCGGGCTCATCGCCGGGGCCGGTCCGGCGCGAGGGCGCGCGCGACGCGGCGACGCAGCGCCGGGAGCAGCTCGGCGGCGAACCAAGGGTGGGCCGCGAGCCAGCGGTTGTTGCGGGGGCTCGGGTGCGGGAGCGGGACGACGGTCGGCGGGAGAGATCGCCAGCCTCGGACGACGTCGGTCAGCGTGCGGCCCGCCGCCCCTTCGACGTGCCACTCGAGGGCGTGGCGGCCGAGGACGAGGGTCAGGCGGATCGCCGGGAGCGCGTCGAGGAGTCGCCGCCGCCACGCCTCCGCGCACTCGGGGCGCGGCGGGAGGTCGCCGGAGCGGCCCGCTCCCGGGTAGCAGAAGCCCATCGGCAGGACCGCGATCCGCGCCGCGTCGTCGAAGACCTCCCGCGAGACGCCCATCCAGTCGCGGAGCCGGTCGCCGCTCGGGTCGTCGAACGGGACGCCGGTCGCGTGGACGCGGCGCCCCGGCGCCTGACCGGCGACGAGCACGCGCGCCGCGGGGTCCGCCCGGAGAATCGGACGGACCCCGTGGGGGAGGTGCTCCTCGCAGAGCCGGCACGCGCGCACGTCGCGGAGAAGGCGGTCGAAGGCGCGGCGGCCGGGTTCGCGGGGCATCGGGACCTCCGGTCAGGCGCGGGCGGCGAGCTCGACGACCGGAAAGTCGATCTCCGTCCGCGCGAGCCGGTTGAAGACGTTCGTGAACCAGTTCATCCCGACGTGCGCGGCGATCTCGACGATCTCCTCGTCGCCGAACCCGGCGTCGCGGAGCGTCCGGAGCGACTCGTCGGGGACGTCGCCGCGCGTGTCGAGCAGCGTCCGGACGAACGCGAGCGCGGCGGCGGTCCGCGGGTCGGCGGAGGAGCAAGAGAGGTTCCGCGCGAGCTCCTCCTCGTCGACGCCGGCCCCCTTCCCGAGCATCGTGTGGGCTGACGCGCAGTACGCGCATTCGTTCCGGCCGGCGGTGGCGACCGCGACCTGCTCGCGCAGCGCGGGGTCGAGTCGGCCGCCGGAGAGGGCGCCGGCCTGCGCGGCGTACGCCTTCAAGGCGGCCGGCGCGACGGCGAGGGTGCGGTGGAGGTTCGGGACGGTGCCGAGCGCGCGCCGGACCTGGTCGAGGACCGGTCGGGCGTCGGCGGGTGCGGCGGCGTCGTCGAGGGCGGGGAGGCGGGGGTTCATGCGCGAGTCTCCGATGGGGGACGGTGGTTCGTGATCGTGGACGAGGGGTGAGTCGCGCCGGGGCCCGAGGTCTTACGCGCGCCGCCGCGACTTGACCCTCGTCGAGCGGTGCGAGTACGGTGCGCGCGAAGGTGAGGTCCGCCGCATGATCAACCGCTGCGCCTTGATCGTTCGTCCCGCCGCTCCGTACGTCGAGTGGGCCGCGGGCCTCGACGACTCCGGCGCCGCGCCCCGACCGGACGACGAGCCGTCGGTCTATCTGATCCCGGACGTCGACTCGATCGCCGAGGCGTGGGCCTTCCTCGAGCGGCTGTACGACGGGATCTTCCGGGTCGAGCTGCACGGATGGCACACCGACGAGCGCGCGTGGCCGCGCGATCGGACGTTCGCGATGTTCCAGGAGTGGTTCGACGTCGACATCGCCAGCAGCATCGAGGACCTGGTCGGCGGACCGTTCGTCGACGATCTCGACGACGACGAGACGACCGAGCCGTGAGCGGGTGAGCGGTTCCGTTCCGACGATCACGCCGGTCGGGCTGGCGCTGGCGTTCCTGCCGGCGCTGGTCGTCCTCGCCGTGATGGCGCGGTGGCGCGCGGGAGCGGGGAGCGCGCTTCACGCCACGGCGCGGATGCTCGCGCAGCTCCTCCTCATCGGCTACGTCCTGATCGCGATCTTCGAGTCGGACGACTGGAGGATCATCGGCGCGGTCCTGCTGGTGATGCTCCTCGCGGCGGGCTGGATCGCGATCCGTCCGCTCGGCGCCCGGACGGCCCGGTCGTACGGCGTCGCGCTCGCGGCGATCGCGGTCGGCGGGGTGCCGACGCTCGCGCTGGTCACCCAGGCCGTGGTCCGGGTCGATCCGTGGTTCAGTCCCCGGTTCGTGGTCCCGCTGGCGGGGATGATCTTCGCCGGCGCGATGAACGCGGTCAGCCTCGCCGCCGAGCGCGTCGTGGCCGAGCTCGAGCGGGGGGTTCCGTTCGACGAGGCGCGGCGGACCGCGTTGCGGGCGGCGCTGATCCCGATCCTGAACTCGCTCTTCGCGGTCGGTCTCGTCTCGCTGCCGGGGATGATGACCGGGCAGATCCTCTCCGGGGTGTCGCCGCTGATCGCGGCGAAGTACCAGATCGTGGTGATGACGATGCTGTTCGGGTCGACCGGGATGGCGGCCGCGACCTACCTCGTCCTGCGGGAGCGCGCGGCGTGAAGAAGACCCTGTTCGTCGACATGGACAACGTGCTGGTCGACTTCCCGTCCGGCGTGAATCGTCTCGAGGACGCGGTGCGGCGGGATTACGACGGGCGGCTCGACGAGGTCCCCGGCATCTTCGGGACGATGGACCCGATCCCCGGCGCGATCGAGGCGTTCGTCGAGCTGGCCGAACGCTTCGACGCGTACGTCCTCTCGACCTCGCCGTGGGAGAACCCGTCCGCCTGGTCGGACAAGCTGCTCTGGGTGAAGCGTCACCTCGGGGCGCCGGCGTACAAGCGGTTGATCCTGAGCCACCACAAGAACCTGAGCCGCGGCGACTACCTGATCGACGACCGGACGCGGAACGGCGCCGACCGCTTCCCCGGCGAGCTGATCCGGTTCGGGTCGGCCGCGTTCCCGGACTGGGAGGCCGTCCTCCGGTACCTCCGGCCGCGGGCGGGGTGAGGAGCGGAGGGGCCGTTCAGCGATCCGGCGCCACCGCGTCGAGGAGCGTCTCGTACTCCTCCAGGCACTCGGGGCAGATCGCGAGGTGGCGCTTCACGTCGTCGGCGCCCGGCGGCGGGGCGCCGCTCGGGACGTGACGCTCGACGTAGGCGGCGACGCGGTGGAGGAGTTCGGTGCAGTCGATCTCCCGCGGCGCGGTGACGTCGAGGAGCGCGAGGAGGTGGCGGAGGTCGTCGTGGGTCAGCGGCATGGCGGGGACTCCTTGGCGGCGGCCCGGATCGCGTCCGCGCCGAACCCCGCGTCGAGGAGCGCGCGGCGGAGCCGGACGCGCGCGTCGTGAGTCAGCTTGTAGAGGGCGTTCGGGTTCGTGCCGAGGCGGTCGGCGATCTCGACCGTCGGGACGCCGCGCAGCTCGGCGACGACGGCGAGGCGTTGCCGTTCGGTGAGGCGGGTGGCGATCGCGCGCGAGAGCGCCGCGTGGAGGTCGTTCCGCGCGGCGACGGCGTCCGGCCGGTCGGAGGCGGGGGCGGGGAGGTCCGAGAGCTCGCGTTCGACGGCGCCGAACGGGTCGGTGGCTCGGTCGCGGACGGAGCGGCGGCGGAGCGCGGTGAACCCGACGCGGAGGGCGACGCCGGCGGCCCAGGTCGAGAACGCGCTGTCGCCGCGGAACGACGGCAGGCTCGCCACGATGCGGGCGAGGCTCTCCTGCACCAGCTCGGGGAGGTCGAGGCCGGCGGGGAGGCGGCCCGCGAGCGCCCGGCCGAGGACGCGGTGCAGGTACGCGCTCAGCTCGCCGACCGCGTCGTCCGCGTCGCCGCGCCCGCGGAGGGCGGCGATCCAGGCGTCGTTCGATCGTTCGGCGAGGCGGATCGACATGCGGACCCCGGGCGGTGAGCGTCGACGGGTTGGGATGCCGCGGCGGCGCGAGAGGTGTCTCCTCGTCGGTCGCGCGAGTCCGGGACTCCTTACCCTGGAAACCGGGCGATAGGCTCTCCCCCATGAGCGAGCCCACTCCGACCCACCGCCTCCCCGGACTCGTCCGGACCGACCACACGTTCGACCTGCCGCTCGACCCGGCCCGTCCGGACGGCGAGACGATCCCCGTCTTCGCGCGGGAGGTCGTCGCGCCGGGGAAGGAGGGGGACGACCTGCCGTGGCTCGTCTTCCTGCAGGGCGGTCCGGGGTTCCCGTCCCCGCGTCCGCCGGCCGGGGCGTCGTGGCTGCCGCGGGCGCTGGAGGAGTTCCGCGTGTTGCTGCTCGACCCGCGGGGGACCGGGCGGAGCGGCCGGATCGATGCCCGCTCGCTCGCGAGGTTCACGCCGGAGGAGCAGGCGGCGCGGCTGGCGCACTACCGGGCCGACGCGATCGTCGCCGACTGCGAGGCGATTCGGCGGCGGCTGGCGGGCGGGGCGCCGTGGACCGCGCTCGGGCAGAGCTACGGCGGGTTCGTGATCGCGCACTACCTCTCGGCGGCGCCGGAGGGGCTCTCCGGCGCGCTGGTCACGGGCGGGCTGCCGCCGCTCGCCTTCCACGCCAGCGACGTCTACCGCCGCACCATGGTCCGGTGCCGCGAGAAGAACGAGGCGTACCGCGCGCGCTACCCCGACGACGCGGCGCGGGTGCGGGAGATCGTCGCCCACCTCGCGGAGCACGACGTCGTGCTCCCGTCGGGCGGCGCGCTCTCGCCGCGGAGGTTCCAGCAGCTCGGCCTCGTCCTGGGGATGAGCGACGGGTTCGAGACGATCCACGATCTCGTCGAGGACGCGTGGGTCGACGGGCCGGACGGCCCGGAGCTCGGGTTCCACTTCCTCCACGCGCTCGACCACGCCCTGCCGTTCACGGCGAACCCGATCTACGCGATCCTCCACGAGTCGATCTACGCCGAGGGGACGCGCACGCGCTGGGCGGCGCACCGGATCCGCGAGGAGTTCCCCGAGTTCGACCCGGCGAGGACGGACGGCCCGATCCTCTTCACCGGCGAGTGGGTCGAGCCGTGGACGTTCGACGACGTGGCGCCGCTCCGCCCGCTGAAGGAGGCGGCCGAGCGGCTCGCGGCGAAGGGGGACTGGCCGGACCTCTACGACGTCGAGCGACTCCGCCGGAACGAGGTGCCGGTCGCCGCCGCCGTCTACCACGACGACATGTACGTCGACCGCGACTTCTCGCTCGAGACCGCGCGTACGATCCGCGGGACGCGGGTCTGGATCACGAACGAGCACGAACACAACGGCCTTCGCGCCGACGGCCGGAACGTCCTCGATCGGCTGCTGCAGCTCCTCCGCGGCGAGGCGTGACGCCGGAGAGGGCGGTCGCCGCGCGCCGGACCGGCCGTCACGTCAGCCAGCCGTCGACGGTGGCGAGCTCCTTGTCGGTGAGGAACGGGGCGAGGGCGTCGCGGCACTCCGAGTGGTAGCAGGCGAGCCACGCCAGCTCGGCGGCGTCGAGGAGCGACTCGTCGATCAGCCGCGAGTCCATCGGGACGTACGTGAGCGGCACGAAGCGGAGCCACGAACGGCCGTCGTGCTCGCCCGCCTCCTCGACGACGTAGAGGTTCTCGATGCGGATCCCGCCGAACGACGCCTCGTAGTAGCCGGGCTCGATCGAGGTGATCATCCCCGGCTTCAGCGGGAGCGCGGCGGCCGGCGCGCCGGCGCGCGAGCCGATCGAGACCGGCCCCTCGTGGACGTTCAGGAACGCGCCGACGCCGTGGCCGGTCCCGTGCCCGTAGTCGAGCCGGTCCGCCCAGAGCGCGGACCGCGTGATCGCGTCGAGCGCCACGCCGGTCGTCCCGGTCGGGAACGACTGGTTCGCCGCCCGGACGTGCGCCTTCAGGACGAGGGTGTACCTCCGCCGCTGCTCCTCCGTCGGCTCCCCGACGATCACCGTCCGCGTGTCGTCCGTCGTCCCGCCGTCGACCTGGATGCCGGAGTCGATCAGGAAGAGGTCGCCGTCGCAGAGCGGCGTCTCGTCCGCGGCGGAGTAGTGGATGATCGCGCCGTGCGCGCCGGTCGACGAGATCGTCTGGAACGACAGCCCGCGGAAGCCGTCGATGTCCGCGTAGCGCCGCTCGATCGCGTCCCGGAACGACGCCTCGGTCACGACCTCCCCCTCCTCGAGTTCGTGGTCGAGCCACGCCAGCGCCTTCGTCTTGGCGACGCTCGCGGCGAGGTTCGCGCGTCGCATGCACGCCAGCTCGACCTCGTTCTTCACCGCCTTCGCCGCCTCGATCGGGCTGTCGGCGCGGACGACCGTGACCCGCTCGTTCGCGTCGAGCGTCGCCAGGACGCCGGCGG
>JAUIEL010000912.1 GCA_030428825.1 bacterium | reverse complement strand
ACCCCTCCCTCGAGCGCCGAGCCAATCTCCATCGCCGCGACGAGCATGCCACGCGCGTCCGGACTCTTCCGGAGATACTCGTACGCCGGCGCCGAGCCGAGCACCGGCTCCTTCCCCGCCAGGAGGTCGGGGAGGTCGCGGATCAGACGCCGAGGTTCGAACGGTGCATCGGTCATGGCGCGCCCTCCTCGTGCTCCCCCTCTTCCTCGCGCTCCTTGTCGAGGAGCCACCGCTTCCACGTGAACTGCGAACCGTCGTTGGTCTCGGTGATCCCCTGCATCGCCCGCCAGGCCCGCTCGAGGATGGTCTGAAGGACCCACTCGATCCGCTCGACCGGCAGCTGCGTCACGCTCTGGATCTCTCGCGGCGAGAACTGCTCGACCCACGCGTACCACGCCAACCGCCTCGCCTCGATGTCGAGGTGGTTCGCGACGTGCGCCGCCTCCGTCATCAGCCGCTGCTCGGTCGCCGTCCGTGCGCCGAACGGCAGCGCCGGCAGGTCTCCCTCGTCGACCGCGGCCGTCGCGCAGGCCCGCACGCACCGCCGCGCCCACGTCCGGAAAGGCCGCACCCGACGTCCCTCGAGGAACGTCGAGAGGAGCCGCACCGCCGCGTCCTCGGCGAGCTTCACCGGGTCGAGGAGGAGGTACTCCTGCATCAGGAGTTCCATGACGAGGTCGTCGAGCTCCTCGATCGCCACGCACGTCAGGAGGTAGAGGAGCTGCGTCGCCTCGAACCGATTCCCGTGGTCGAACAGCACCTCGGCGAGTTCGGCCGGGCGTTCGACGATCGAGTCGGGGAGGTCGGGGGCGTCGTCGAGGGCGCGGAGGGCACGCAGGGCCACGACCGGGTCGTCCCGATCGTCTCGGCCGTCCCCGGGCTGGGCTCCCGGGGCGGCGTCTGGACCCTTCTCCTCCATCGAGCTCCCGGATGATGCTGCGTGCCGAGGACAGCGTTGGGCCTTCTCCGGATCCGCATCCCAAGCCTCCGTCTCGTTTCTGTCAAGGACGGATCAACGTCGGAGCGGGCTTCGGGGATTGGACTTCCGTCGATTCGGCGCACGCTCGGAACGCTCGGCGCGAGGTTCAGAGGACGTGCACCGCCCACGCCTCGGTCGCCGTGATCCCGCCGACCGCGGTCGCGTCGGCGATCAGCACCTGAACGATCGCCGCGCCGGCGGCCGTCGGGATCGGCAGCGCCGCGGTCGCTTGGAACGTCCCCGTCCCGTCGATCGCGATCGGGACGGTCACGGCGGGGGGCGCGACGGCGAGGACGCAGCCGTTCGGGAGGGGGGTGAGCGCGGACGTTCCGCCGACGACGAGGATCGCGGGCGCGTTCGGGCGGGCGTTGGTGACGCTCACGGTCACGTCGCCGCCGGCGACGGGGCAGCCGGCGATCGCGAGGGTCGGCGGGCTCGGGAGGGCGGGGCAGCCGATCGCGACGAGCGAGACGACGCCGCAGAGGGGGGAGCGGATCTCGACGTCGGTGAGGACCGGAAACGTCGCCGAGGGGAGCGTGCCGAAGCCGATGTCGGCGACCGTGTCCCCGTTCACGTCGCCGACGCCGCCGAAGCCGTTCAGCGGCTCCGGGGGGAACGGGACGAGCAGGCCGCCGGTCGCGCCGGAGTGGATCCGCAGCTCGACGCCCAGCGGGTCGGCCTGCCGGCGGACGAGGAGATCCGTCACCCCGTCGCCGTCGGCGTCGCCGAAGAGGGGCGCGGGCGTGAGGAAGCCGAGCGGCGTCCCGGTGAACGTCCAGATCGGCGCGCCGTCGACGCCGCGGCGGGCCCGGACGCGGCCGGCGTCCTGCCCTCCCGCGTCGTCGCC
>JAUIEL010000215.1 GCA_030428825.1 bacterium | reverse complement strand
CAGTGCTCGTCGCCCCGCGCAGCGGCCAACCCGCTCCACGCGCAGTGCTCGTCGCCCCGCGCAGCGGTCAACCCGCTCCACGCGCAGTTCCCCGTCGCCCCGCGCAGCGGTAGAACAACACCATGGACCAACTCCTCGACCGCATGCGCCGCTCGCTGCTCGATCTGACGCGGCGGAACCGCCTGTTGAACTTCAAGGGGACCGGCCGCACGTCGCTGGCGATCGTCGACGAGCTCCCGGCCGAGGTCTTCCGCCTCCTGGCGGCGGAAGGGAAGACGATGCAGTTCCTCGCCCGGGAGGAGGGGGAGGAGCCGGCGGCGCCGCGGGAGACGGAGCCGGAGTGGGAGAGCACGCGGTTCTCGGACGGGTCGGCGATGGTGCTGGCGCCGCTCGAGGACGGGCCGCCGGCGCGGCACTTCGACCTGGCGCTGCAGACGGGGCTGCCGGGCGAGGCGCTGCAGACCGCGCTGGTGCATCTGGCGCGCGAGGCGCGGAGCGCGATCGAGGAGCGGGGGGCGAACATCCTCCACCTGACGATCGGGATGGTCGAGTGGACCGACGCGGACGGGAGGACGACGTCGCGGGCGCCGCTCCTGTTCCTCCCGGTCGAGCTGCGGCGGAAGAACGTCCACTCCCGGCACACCGTCTCGCTGCTCGACGAGGAGGTCGTGACGAACCCGTCGCTCCTCGAGCTCGCGTCGCGGGTGTACGACGTCACGCTGCCGGACGCCGATCCGACCGACGAGGCGTTCGACCTGGCGGCGTATCTCGAGCGGGTGCGCGAGGCGCTCGCGGGCGTCCCCGGCTGGCGGCTGGTCGACGAGATCCACCTCGGGCTGTTCAGCTTCGCGAAGCTCCTCCTCTACCGGGACCTCGACCCCGCCCGCTGGCCGGACGACCGCCGGCTGACCGACCATCCGATCGTGCGGGTCCTCGCCGGGGTCGAGGGGGCGGCGCTGCCGGGGGGGGAGGGGGTGCCGGACCCGGCGACGCTCGACGACGCGGTGAAGCCGCTCGACTGCTGGCAGGTCGTGAACGCCGACTCGAGCCAGCACGCCGCGATCCTCGCCGCGCTGCGAGGGGAGAGCCTGGTCGTCCAGGGGCCGCCGGGGACCGGGAAGTCGCAGACGATCACGAACGTCGTCGCCGAGTGCCTCGCGGCGGGGAAGTCGGTCCTGTTCGTCGCCGAGAAGGCGGCGGCGCTCGAGGTGGTGCAGCGCCGGCTGGAGAAGGTCGGGCTCGGCGACTTCGTGCTCGAGCTGCACAGCCGCTCGGCCTCGAAGCGGGGCGTGCTCGAGGAGCTGAAGCGGACGCTCGACGCGCCGCCGCGCGCGCGGGAGGTCGACGAGGACGGCGCGGCGGAGGTCGAGCGGTCGCGGGAGCGGTTGAACGCGTACGTCCGGGCGCTCCACGCGCCCGCCGGCGCGGCCGGCGTCTCCGCGTACGACGCGATGGTCCGGGCCGCGCGGCTGCGCGGCGCCCCGGAGGCCGCGGTCGAGATCGCGGACGTCGACGCCTGGACCGAGGGGGAGCTCGACCGGGCGCTCGAGTCGATCGCGGCGTTCGACCGTTGCCTCGCCCGGGTCGGCGAGCCGCGGGAGCACCCGTGGCGGGGGGCGCGACGCCCGAGCGCGGGGACCGACGTCCGGCAGAAGATCGACGAGCGGCGCGGGCCGGCGGTCGACGCGACGGACGAGGTCCGCGCCGAGGCGGTCCGGCTGACCGAGGGGCTGAAGGTCGAGGTGCCGGCGACGGCGCGCGCGCTCGGGCGGCGACTCGACGACCTCCGGGTCGCGCTCGACGCCCCGGCGGCCGCCGCGGCCGCGGTGACCGACGCGCGGTGGGACGCGGTCGATCCGGCGGTGACCCGGTTCCTCGAGCGGGCGCGCGCCGAGGCGGCGGCGACGGCGACCTGGAGCGCGCGGCTGACCGACGACGCGGCGGACGTGTCGTGGGCGGAGGTCCTCCTGCGGCGACGCGTCGACGCCGGGTCGTTCCTCCGCTTCCTGAAGCCGTCGTGGTACGCGGACCGCCGGCGGCTCGGCGCGTTCCTGCGCGACGGGCGGCTCCCGGACGTCGACGGCCAGCTCGAGCTCCTGAGGGCGCTCGAGGAGTCGCGCCGGTTGCGGGAGGAGCTGGCGGCGGACCGGGCGGCGCTCGCGGACCGGTTCGCCGGGCTCGACGTCGGGCCGGGGGCGGACCTCGACGCGGTCGACGCGTTCGTCGCCGCGGCGGGGCGGCTGCGGGAGGTGGTCCGTCGCGGCGGGCTCCCCGAGACGACCCTGGCGCGTCTGGTCGGCGCGCCCGACCGCGGCGAGCTCGCCGAGCGGATCGCGCGCGCCGCCGAGCGTCGCGAGCGGTTCCTCCGCGCGGTCGGACACCTGCTGGAGGCGGTCGACGCCGACGAGACCGCGTGGTGGGGGGACCGTCTCGAGGCGATCCCGTTCGACGACGTCCGGGCGCGCCTCGACGTCCTCGCCGCGGAGGAGGAGCGGCTCCACGATTGGGTCGACCACGTCGCGGCGCGCGCGGCGCTCGAGGCGCCGCGGCTCGAGCCGTTCCTCCTCTGGGCGGAGAGTCGGGGCGGCGCCGTCGGCCGCGGTCGGCTCGTCGACGTCTTCTCGCGACAGTTCTGGTTTCTGTTCGCGGACCGGGCGCTGGAGGCGGACGAGGCGCTGCGGCGTCACCGCGGGGAGGACCACGCCGCGCTCGCCGAGCGGTTCCGCGCCGCCGACGCGGCGTGGATCGAGGCGACCCGCGACCGCCTGCGCGCCGCGCTCCGCGAGCGGCGCCCCGACTTCTCGCACGACGCGAGCCGCGAGTCGAAGCTCGGCATCCTGAAGCACGAGATGCGGAAGAAGCGTCGGCACATGCCCCTGCGCCGGCTGTTCGACCTCTGCGGCGACGTCGTCCAGGCGATCAAGCCGTGCTTCATGATGAGCCCGATCTCGGTCGCGCAGTACCTCCGCCCCGGCGGCCGGCGGTTCGACGTGGTGATCTTCGACGAGGCGAGCCAGGTCGAGCCGGCCGACGCCTTCGGGGCGATCGCGCGGGGCGAGCAGGTCCTCCTGATCGGCGACGAGAAGCAGCTCCCGCCGACGAGCTTCTTCACGCGGATGGAGGACGAGGGGGCCGAGGAGGAGGTCGGCTCGGCGGCGGACCTGGAGTCGATCCTCGGCGTCGGCGCGGTCCGGTTCCCCTCGCGGAACCAGTGTTCGCTCCGCTGGCACTACCGGTCGCTGCACCAGAGCCTCATCGAGTTCTCGAACGCGCGCTTCTACGACCACCGGCTGAAGATCTTCCCGAGCCCCCGGACCGGTCGCGACGAGTCGGGGCTGTCGCTCCGGCACCTCCCGGACGCGGTCTACCGGCGCGGCGAGGGGGTGAACCCGGACGAGGCGCGCGAGGTCGCGGCGGCGGTGATGCGGCACGCCGTCGAGTCGCCCGAGCGGACGCTCGGCGTCGGGGCCTTCTCCGTCACCCAGCAGCGGGCGATCGAGGACGAGGTCGAGCGGCTGCGTCGCGCCTCCCGCGACGACGCGGTCGAGGCGTTCTTCCACGCGGAGGTCGACGAGCCGTTCTTCGTGAAGAACCTCGAGACGATCCAGGGGGACGAGCGGGACGTGATCTTCCTGTCGGTCGGCTACGGGCCGGACGCGGACGGGAAGGTCTCGATGAACCTCGGCCCGCTCAACAAGGACGGCGGGTGGCGGCGGCTCAACGTGCTGGTGACGCGGGCGCGGCGCCGCTGCGTCGTCTTCTCGTCGATGCGCGCCGACGACATCCGGCTCGAGGCGACGAACGCGCCGGGGGTCCACGCGCTCCGGGCGTACCTCGCGACCGCCGAGGCGGGGACGCCGGTCGACGTCCCGCCGGCGGCGCCCGACGACTCGGCGCCGCTCGCGGCGGCGGTGACGGCGGCGCTGCGGCGGCGAGGGTTCACGGTCGACGCCCCGGTCGGGGTGGCGGGGTTCGCGGTCGATCTCGCGGTGGTGCACCCGGACGACCCGGCGCGGTACGTCCTCGGCGTCGAGTGCGACGGCGGGCCGTACCGGCGCGCGGCGACGGCGCGCGACCGCGACCGCATCCGGACCGAGGTGCTCGTCGGGCGCGGCTGGGCGATCGAACGGGTCTGGTCGACCGACTGGTACAAGCGGCCGGAGGCGGAGCTCGACCGGCTGGCGGCGCGGGTGGCCGAGCGGGTCGAGCGCGGGCCGAAGCCGCCGGCCCCCCGCGCGGCGCCCGCTCCGCCCGCCGCCGCGCCCGCGACGAGTCCCGCGCCCCGGGACGAACAGGACGCCGGCGGAGCGGCGCCGGACGGCCCGCCCGACGGAACGGTCGCGTACACGGCGGCGTCGACGCGCGCGCTCGGGACGTACGAGGACCTCGTCGCGCGGACGCCGGCGCGACTGCGGGACGACGTCGCGCGCGCGGTGAAGGAGGAGGGGCCGATCCACGAGGAGCAGGCGCTCCGCGTGCTCGCGGGGTGGTTCGACGCGCGCGCCACGGCGCGGACGCGGGAGGCGTTCGAGACCGGGCTCGCGGCGGCGCTGGAGAAGGGGCTCGTCGCGCGGCGGGGCCCGTTCCTCTGGCCGCCGACGCTCGCGGAGGCGCCGATCCGGTGGCGCGGCGGCGACGGCGCCGTGACCGACGTCGACCTGATCCCCCCCGAGGAGGTCGACGCCGCCGTCCGGCTCGCGATCGCGAAGGAGCTCGGCGTCCGCCCCGACGCCCTTCCCGCCTGCGTGCGACGCCAGTTCGGGTTCGGGACGACCGGCGGCAAGCTGACGGCGGCGGTCGAGGCGTCGGTCGACCGGCTGATCGCCGTCGGCGAGCTCGCGCTGGACGCGGCCGGCTTCCTCGGTCGGCCCTCCTGATCGCCCCGGCCGCGCGCGGCGGCCTCGGCTCGCGGCCGCCGTCCGCTTGATCGGCCGCTCCGGGGGGTCCAGAATGCACGGCTTCGACCCGTCCCCGGAGAGAGATCATGAGCGCCCCGCTCCGGACCCTCGTCTCGATCGCCGCGCTGGCCGCCCTCGCTCTCGCCCTCGGCGCCTGCCGGAACGTCCGCGAGGCCGTCGTCGGCGAGCCCGCGGTCGCGCCGGCCGTCTGGTCGGGGAAGACGTTCTTCACGCGCCACGGGCTCCGCCACGAGAAGGACCGCTGGCGCACGACGAACTACCAGGTCGGAATCCTGGTGCCGGTGAACACCGAGGTCGAGGTGCGGTCGATGGACGCGCGCCGGGCGACCCTCTTCGTCCGGCCGTCGGGGCCGGAGCTCCTCGTCGAGAACGTCGAGAAGCACACCGCGAAGTCGATGGCCGACGCGTTCGCCGACCTCTGCTCCGAGCAGCCGCTCGACCTGTCGCGGTTCACGGCCGACGAGCGGCGGTTCATCGCCGAAGGGCGCGCCGAGCCGGGGATGCGGAAGGAGGCGGTGCTCGCCGCGATCGGTCCGCCGCCGGCGATCGGCACGCCGACGCTCGACTCGAACGAGTGGAAGTACTGGCGGACGCGGTTCACGACGTTCGTGCTCCGGTTCGAGGGCGACGTCCTGGCGGAGCAGGTCGGGCGATGACGCGGCCGCGAGCCCTCGTCACGGGCGCCGGGCGCGGCATCGGCGCCGCGGTCGCGAAGCGTCTGGCGGCGGCGGGGCACGCGGTGATCGTCAACTACCGGAGCGACGACGACGCGGCGGCGGCGGTCGTCGAGGAGATCGAGCGCGCGGGCGGGACGGCGACGGCGTGCCGGTTCGACGTCGCGGATCGCGAGGCGGCGGAGGCGGCGATCGCGCGCCTGCTCGAGCACGAGGTCCCGATCGGTGTCCTCGTGAACAACGCCGGCGTGGTGCGGGACAACGCGTTCCCGATGATGACGCCGGACGACTGGGACACGGTGACCCGGACGACGCTCGACGGGTTCTATCACGTCACCCGACCGCTGGTGATGCCGATGGTCCAGCGGAAGTGGGGGCGGATCGTCAACGTCTCGTCGGTGATCGCGCTGCGGGGGAACCGCGGGCAGGTGAACTACGCGGCGGCGAAGGCCGGCCTGATCGGCGCCACGCGTTCGCTCTCGCTCGAGCTCGCCAAGCGGAGGATCACCGTCAACGCGATCGCGCCGGGGTTGATCGAGACCGAGATGATCGCGGGGGTGCCGGAGTTCGTGACGAAGGAGATCCCCATGCGGCGCGTCGGTCGGCCCGAGGAGGTGGCGGCGCTGGTCGGCTTCCTCGCGTCGGAGGAGGCCTCGTACATCACGGGCCAGGTGATCGGGATCGACGGAGGGTTCCGTTGACGGGGCCGCGCGCGGTCGACGTCCTGGTGATCGGCGCGGGCCCGGCCGGCGCGACGACCGCGGCGCTCGTCGCCCGGGCCGGCTTCCGGGTGCTCGTGCTCGAGAAGGCGGAGTTCCCGCGGTTCCACGTCGGCGAGTCGCTCCTCCCGGCCGGCGTGCGGGTGCACGAGCGGATCGGCCTCCGTCCGCGGGCCGACGTCTTCCTCTACAAGGGGGGCGCGGAGTTCGTGCGCGAGTCGCCCTCGCGGCGCCGGACGTTCCGGTTCGCCGAGGCGCTCCCCGGGTCGCCGCGGCACGCCTTCCACGTCGACCGGGCCGAGTTCGACGCCATGGTCCGCGACCGCGCGGTGGCGGCGGGCGCCGAGGTGCGTCACGGCGTGACGGTGACCGAGGTCGACGTCGACGCGGACCTCGCGCGGGTCCGGACCTCCGCGGGGACCGAGACCGCGCGGTTCGTGGTCGACGCGACGGGGCAGGACCGACTGCTGGCGCGGCGGCTCGACGCCGTGCGGCCGTACGCGTCGTTCGGGAAGGTCGCGGTCTTCACGCGGTTCGAGGGGCTCTCGGACGCGGCGTGGGACGAGTTCGGGCCGGAGAACGACATCCGGATCGTGATGCGGGACGACGGGTGGGGGTGGATGATCCCGCTCGCGGGGCGGCGGCTGAGCGTCGGGATGGTGACGCGCGGGCGGGCGACGCCGGCGAGCCTCGACGACGGGATCCTGTCGGGCGAGCTGGCGCGGCGGCTGACGGCCGGCGCGACGCGACGCGACACCGGGGTCCTGCGGAACTTCAGCTACCGCAACGCGCGCCCGGCGGGGGCGCGGTTCGCGACCGTCGGCGACGCCGCCGGCTTCCTCGACCCGATCTTCTCGTCGGGGATCACGCTCGCGATGGTCGGGGCCGAGGGGCTCGCCGATCGGCTGGTCGACGCGCTCGCCGCGGGCACGGAGGCCGATCCGGACCTCCTCGCGCCGCACCTCGCGGGGATGGACCGCGGCTACCGGACGTTCGCGGCGCTGATCGATCGGTTCTACAACACGCGGTTCGCCGAGTCGGTCTTCTTCGCCGAGTCGGACGACCTGGCGCTCCGGCCGGGGGTGATGAGCGTCCTCGCCGGCGACGTCTGGCGGGCGGACAATCCCTTCCAGGACCTCCTGCTCCGGGCCCGCCGTCGGGCCGGGAACGGGGCGGCGTGAGAGGGCGTTCCCGCTTCGCATGACGACGCCGACGACCCGCCCGCTCCCGATCACCGGATACGCCTGCCTGAACGCGCTCGGCGGCACGCGGGAGGAGATCCTCTCCGCGCTGCGCGAGGGACGGACCGGCCTCCGCCCTCCGGACGAGCCGCTCGCGTTCGAGACCGCGGTCGGGGCGGTCGGCGCGCCGCTGCCCGAGCTCGAGGGGGCGCTCGCCCCGTGGTCGACGCGTCTGGCGCGCATGGCGGCGGCGCTGATCGTCCCCCTCGACGCGCCGCTCCGGCGCGCGCGCGAACGGTGGCGCGCCGAGCGGATCGGGGTGATCCTCGGGACGAGCACCGCCGGCGCCGAGACGACCGAACGCGCGTTCAAGGACGCCGTGGCGCACGGGACCCTCCCGACGGACTACGACTTCCGCCGCCAGCATACGTTCGGCGCCGTCCTCCACGTCGTCGAGGCGCTCGCCGGGGTCCGCGGACCGGCCTGGATGATCTCGACCGCCTGCACCTCGTCCGCGAAGCCGTTCGCGAGCGCGCGCCGGCTGATCGACGCCGGCGTGCTCGACGCGGCGATCGTCGGCGGGTTCGACACGCTCTGCGCGATGACGCTGACCGGCTTCCACGCCCTCGGCGCGCTCGACGCCCGTCCGTGCCGCCCGTTCGCCTCCGACCGGCGCGGGATCAGCATCGGGGAGGGGGGCGCGCTCGCCCTCGTCGAACGGGACGGCGAGGGGCGGGTCCTGGTGGAAGGGGTCGGAGAGACGTCGGACGCGTACCACATCAGCGCGCCGCACCCCGAGGGAGCGGGCGCGCTGGCGGCGATGGAGGCGGCGCTCCGCGAGGCCGGTCGCGCGCCGGCGGAGGTCGACCACGTGAACGCCCACGGCACCGGGACGACGCTGAACGACCGGGCGGAGGCGGGTGCGATCGCGACGCTGCTCGGCCGCGAGGTGCCGGTCGTCTCGACGAAGGGGTTCACCGGCCACACGCTCGGGGCGGCGGGCGCGATCGAGGTCGCGTTCTCCGCGTACGCGATCGAGGAGGGGTGGATCCCCCCGTCGCTGCACGCCGATCCCCTCGACCCGGAGATCCCGCTGAACGTCCGGACCGAGACGACGGCGGGGCGGTTCCGGCGGGTCCTGTCGAACTCGTTCGCGTTCGGCGGCAACAACGTCTCCGTCCTGCTGAGGGCGCCATGACCGATCCCGCGCACGATCGCCTCCCGCGCCTGCTCGTCACCGGCGTCGGCGTCTGGACGCCCGGTTTCCCGTCGGCGCCGGCCTGGATCGCGGGCGAGGCCGACCCCGAGGTCGTCCGGGCGTCGGGCCGGATCCTCGACCGGATGAACCGTCGCCGGGCGAGCGCGCTCGGGCGGGCGCTGGTCGACGCGGCGGCGGAGGCGATGGAGGCGGGCGGGGTCGACCCCGCGACCGTCCCGACCGTCGTCGGTTCGGCGCTCGGGGAGGTGGAGACGATGATCGGGCTCCTCGACCAGATGTGGCGGCGGCACGAGCCGGCGTCGCCGGCGGCGTTCACGATGAGCGTCCACAACGCGGCGTCCGGCCTCCTCTCGATCTCGACGAAGAACCGCGGCTTCACCACGTCGATCGCCGCCGACGACGACACGCCGGCCGCGGCGTTGTTCGAGGCGATCGGTCTCGCGCACGCGTCGGGCGGGCCGGTGGTCGTCACCTGCGGCGACGGCGAGGTCCCCGGCGCGTTCGTCGCGGAGGCGGAGCGGTTCGGACTGCTCGCGGTCGCCCTCGCGCTGGCGCCGGACGACGGCCGGACGAACGGGTGCGCGCGGATCGTCGGGCCGTCGCGCGGCGGCACGCCGCACGTGCCGACCGACCTCCCGCGAGCGCTCGCGACGCACCCGCAGGTCGGGCTCCTCGACCTCGCCGACGCCGTGCTGCGCGGGCGCGAGGGGAGGGTCCGCCTCGACCGCGGCCGGGGCGCCGGGTGGTGCGTCGACGTCGTGCCGCTCGAGGACGGCTGAGCCGGTGGAACGGTTCCCGCCGATCGAGGACCTCGTCCCGCACGCGCCGCCGATGCTCGCGCTCGACCGGCTCGTCGAGTGGTCCGACGGCCGCGCGGCGGCGACGATGTCGGTCCCCGACCGCGGTCCGTTCGCGCGCGACGGCAAGGTCGACGCGAGCTGGACCCTCGAGTTCATGGCGCAGACCGTCGCCGCGTGCCTCGGGTACGAGGCGTTCCGGGGCGGCGTCGGGGTGCGGGTCGGGATGGTGATCGCGTGCCGCGCGCTCGAGGTGAAGCGGCCGGAGTTGGGGGTGGGGGCGCGGTTGCGGATCGAGGTGACGCGCGAGCACGGGACGGACGAGGCGAGCCGGTTCCGGGGGGAGGTACGGGAAGAGGGGGAGGGAGGGGAGGCAGGAGAGGTGGTGGCGGCGGCGGTGCGCATCTCGGCC
>JAUIEL010000911.1 GCA_030428825.1 bacterium | reverse complement strand
CCAGGCGGGTCAACGCGTCGGCGTGGGCGTGGACGACGTCGACGCGTTGACCCGCCTGGTGATCGAGGACGAGCACCCGTACGGCGCGTGCCTGGCGTTGACCCGGATCGACGGCCCGCGCGCGATCGCGCCGCTGGTCATCGCGACGACCTCGGCCCGCTTCCGCGCGTGCGAGCGGGCCGCGCGCTGGCTGGACGTCCACGTCGACGTCCCGACCGCGTCTCCGGAGGCCGCGGCGGCGGTGCCGGCGCTCCTTCGGCGGCTCCGGACCCCCGACCCCCGGTCGCGGGTCGAGGTGCGGCGCGTGCTCGAGCTCATCGATCCGGACTGGCCGGCGCGCCCGGACGCCGCGGCCGAGACGGACGCGCTCCTCCAGGCCGTCGACGAGGAGAGGCCGGGGCCGGGCCTTCGCGGGGCGCTCGCGGCACGCGGGGCGGCCGCGGCCGGGCCGCTCCTCGAGCGGATCGCGCGGACCGATCCGTCGGGCCGGGCGCCGCTTCTCGAGGCGCTCGGCGAGACGGGGGACCTCCGCGGGCTCGACGTCCTCCTCGACGGACTCGGGTCGGGCGACCTCGAGCGTCGTCGCGGCGCGGCGAGCGGCCTCGCGCGGTTCGGACCCGGACTTCGGTCCGCCGCGGACGTCGACCGCGTCTTCGAGGCGCTCGTCGCGACCCTCGACGGAGAGGACGCGGTCGCGGCGGATGCGGCCGGACTCGGTCTCGGCTGGCTCGGCGACGAGCGCGGCGTCGACCGGCTCGCGCCGCGCCTGCGCCACCCGAGCCACGTGCGGCCCGCGATCGAGGCGCTCGGTCACCTCGGGTCGCCGCGGGCGATCGGGCCGCTCCACGGGCGCATCGACGAGGTCGAGCACCGGGACGTGGTCGAGATCGTCCGGGCGCTCGGTCGGATCGGGGACCCGCTCGTCGAGCGGCCGCTGATCGAGCTGTTCGCGGAGCGACTCGGCGGCGGGTCGCTCGTCCTCGAGCACGTCCTCCACGCGCTCTTCCCCCTCGGTGGCCCCGCGGTCGAGGCGCTGTTCGAGCGGACGGCCGACGACCCGCACTCCGGGGTGTCCGAGCTGGCGGAGCTCCGGCTGCGGCAGCTCCGCGGCGGCTTCGCGTCGCCCGGCTGGGACCGCACGGCATTCGCGTTCCGGACGACGCCGGCGCGCTGACCGACCGGCGTCGCCGCCCCCCCCCCGGGGAGGGGTCGGGACGCAGCTCGTCCAGCCCGCTCCCCGGTCACGCGCGCCCTCAGAGCGACGCGACGTATTCCGCGAAACGCCGGTCGAACTCCTGCCAGTCGACGTCCTCGAAGGCGCGTTCGGTCGCCGCGGCGCCGGACACGCCCTCGGCGAGGAGGTCGAAGAGCGCGTCGAACCGCTTCTTCTCGCCGGGTGCGTGTCGGAGGAAGTGCACGAGCGCCCACGCCTGGGCGTAGTGGAGGCTCGCCCGGCCGTAGAACGTCTTCGGGTCCTGGAACAGGAAGTCCCTCGCCGGAACGAGCCTCGGCTCCTCGCGCAGCTTCGCGAGGTTCGCCTCGTGGATCTGTCCCGACTTGAAGGACGAACCCTCGACGCCCCCGATCTCGTAATACTCGGCCAGCCCCTCGTTGAACCAGCGCGGCGCGTCGTCGGTGATCCGGTCGAGGTACTGGTGGAACCCCTCGTGCCGGACCGTGCGCATCATCCCCTCGCGGTCGCGCTGGTTCCAGATGAAGAGCTGCTTGAGGCTCGGCGAGTAGACGCCCGCCGTGTGGAACGGCGGGAGTCCTCCGAGCACGCGCTGGACGTAGACCTCGTAGCCGGCGTGCCCCGCGAACAGGTAGA
>JAUIEL010000214.1 GCA_030428825.1 bacterium | reverse complement strand
CGCGCCCATCACGAGCGGCAGCGTCAGCGCGTCGGCGCGGAGCGCGAGGAGGCCGCACGAGACGACCTGACACGCGAGCCCCGACGCGAGCGTCGACTTCAACCCGAACCGTGCCCCGAGCCAGCCGCCGAGGAGGTTCGTGACGACGCCGAGCAGCTCGTAGAGGAGGAAGAGCGACGCGACCTCGAGGGGCGAGTAGCCGAGCGCATGCAGGTGCAGGAGCACGAGCATCCGCAGCGCGCCGTCGGTCACCGTGAACGCCCAGTACGCGGCGGTGACGACCGCGTAGTCCCGGAGGTTCGTCATCGCCCGGCCGCGACCGCTCCGCTCTCGCGCGCGACCCGGGCCGCGAGTTCGACCAGCCGGTTCGCGTACCCCCACTCGTTGTCGTACCAGGCGAGGACCTTCACCAGCCGGCGGTCGGTGACGCGCGTCGAGAGGAGGTCGACGATCGAGCTCCGGGCGTCCCCCGCGTAGTCGGACGAGACGAGCGGGCGCTCCTCGACCCCGAGGATGCCGACCAGCGGTCCGCCGGCGGCCGCCTCGGACAGGAGGCGGTTCACCTCCTCGACCGTCGTGTCGCGCGCGACCTGGAAGACGCAGTCGGTGATCGACGCGTTCAGCACCGGGGCCCGCACGGCGATGCTGTCGAGCTTCCCCTTCAGCTCGGGGACGATCATCGTCACCGCCGTCGCCGAGTTCGTGGAGGTCGGGATCAGGTTCAGCTGCGAGGCGCGCGCCCGCCGCGGGTCGGAGTGGGCGTGGTCGTGGACCGACTGCGTGTTCGTCGGGTCGTGGATCGTCGTCACGAGGCCGCGCTCGATCCCGACGCCGTCGTGGAGGACGCGCACGATCGGGGCGAGGCAGTTGGTGGTGCAGGACGCCGCGGTGACGATCTCGTGCTCGCCGAGGTCGAACGCGCCGTCGTTCACGCCGACGACGACGTTCGGGGGGCCGTCCTTCACCGGCGCCGACACGACGACCCGGCGGGCGCCGTTCTCGAGGTGCGGCCGGAGCAGCGGCGTCTTCCGGAACCGGCCGCTGCACTCGAGGACCAGTTCGACGCCGAGGTCCCGCCACGGGATGTCCGCCGGCCGGTCGTGGCGCGTGAACCGGAGCGTCCGGTCGCCGACCGAGAGCGTCTCCTCGCCTCCCGCGCACGGCGCGTCGAACCGCCCCTGCACGCTGTCGAACTCGAGCAGCAGCGCCATCGTCTCGGCCGTGGCGGCCGGCTCGTTCACCGCGACGAACTCGAGGTCGACGTCGCTCCGTCCGACCGCCGCCCGGAGCGCCAGCCGCCCCATCCGCCCGAAACCGTTGATCCCGACCTTCATCGTCACGCTCCCGTCCTCAGCCAGGTTCGCAATCGCTCGCGGATGGCGTCGCGCGTCGCGCGGAACGCCGCGAGCTTCGTGTCGTCGTCCCCCTCCACCGCGGCCGGGTCCGGGAACGGCCAGGAGTCGACCCGCGGGGCGAACGGCACGATCTTCGGACAGTGGGCGTTCGCCGCCTCGCAGACGACGATGGCGCGATGGATCGGCACCTTGCCGAGGAAGTCGCCGAGGTCGTTCGGCGCGAGCCCCGCCACGTCGACCCCGTCCTCCTCGAGCACGCGGAGCGTCAGCGGGTGGATCGGCCCCGGCGCGATGCCGCCGCTCCGCGCCGCGTATCGCTCGCCCGCCTCCTGACGCAGGATCGCCTCGGCCATCTGGCTTCGCGCCGTGTTCCGCGAGCAGACGAACAGCACGGTCTCCCGGTCGACGGCCCGCTCCGCCTCGGCCCGCCGCGCCTCGATCCGACCGGTCAGGGTCGAACAGAGGTCGATCCTCCCCTGGCAGCAGTCCTCGCCGAGGAACCAGAGGAGCTCGTGCAGCGCGTCGACCTCGAGCGAGTAGACGAGCGACCTTCCCCGCCGCTCGGCGCGGACCAGCCCCGCCTCGACCAGGTGGGAGAGGTGGAACGAGAGCGTGGAGGCGGGGACCGAGAGGCGCTCCGCCAGGACTCCGGCCGCGACCCCCTCGGGCGCGGACCGCACGAGCAGCCGGAAGACGCCGAGCCGCGACTCCTGCGCCAACGCCGCGAACGCCCGCACCGCGGATTTCGTTTCCATGCTTCCAGAAATATCGAAATGTTGGGCCGGACGTCAAGCGACCGCTGCCACGAACCGCCGGCGTGGGCTCTCGCCGGGCCGGCCGCGCGGAACGGTCAGGGACCGACGTCGATGCGAAGCGCGTTGGTCGCCGCGGCGCCGCCCGGGACGAGCGGATCGGCGATCAGCACCTGGAGGCGGGCGACGCCTTGGGTGACGCCCGGAGGGATCGCGCCGGAGAGGAGCGCCCCGCCGTTCGGGCCGAGCGGAAGCGACAGGACGAGCGGAGCGAGCGGCGCGACGTGGAGCACGCAGAACGGGTTGAACGCGATCCCCCCCTCGCCGAGCCCGAACAGGAGGAGCGACGCGGCGGAGGCGGGGCCGTTCGAGATCGCGAGCGACACCACGCCCCCCGGAACCGCCTGCCCGCTGCCGGTGAGAGTCGGCGTCCCTCCGGCCCCCGGGCAGCCCGCCCCGAACTTCGAGAACGCGCACGACTCGGGCTCGTTCCGGAGGACGGTCACCAGGTCGGAGTCCTCGACCGGGATCACGAGGTCGGGGCGGCCGTCGAGATCGACGTCGCCGACCGCGAGGTGACGCGGGGACTCGCCCGTCGCGTGCGCGAGCGGCGCGCCGAACCCTCCCGCGCCGTCGCCGCGGAGGACCAGGACGCTCTGCGTGCTCGCCGCGGCGACGACGAGGTCGGGGCGACCGTCGACGTCGACGTCGGCGGCGGCGACGAACGACGGCCCGCTCGGCAGCGCGACCGACACCGGCGGGAGGAACCCCGCGGCGCCGAGCCCGCGCAGGAGCGTGAGCTCGGCCGAGTCCTCGTTCGCGACCGCGAGGTCGGGCGCGCCGTCGGCGTCGAAGTCGTCGAGAACGAGGGCGACCGGTCGCGCGCCGGTCGGGAGCGCGGACGCGCCGCCGCCGCCGTGGACGACCGTGACGCCGCCGCCGAGGTGGGAGACCGCGACGTCGAGCCGGCCGTCGAGGTCGACGTCCGCCAGCCCGACCGACGTCCCGGCCGTGCCCGGCGCCAGCACGACCGGTGCCCCGAACCCGCCGAGCCCGTCGCCGGGCAGGAGGGACGCGGCGTTCCCGCTCGTCCCGTACGGTCCCGCGACGACGACGTCTTCCGCGCCGTCGTTGTCGACGTCGCCGGCAACGAGCGCGAACGGCCGGACGCCGGCCGCGAAGCTCGTCGCCGGACCGAACCCGGAGACGCCGTTCGCGAGGACCGTGACGCTCCCCGCGCCGAACCCGTCCGCGCCGCCGGCGACGAGGTCGAGCCGGCCGTCGCCGTCGAGGTCGGTCGCGCCGACCGTGCGGGGATCGAACCCCGCCGGCAGGTCCGCCCCGCCGGCGAACCCGCCGCTCGCGTTCCCGTACCGGACCGACAGGTCGTCGCCGTCCCGGTTCGCCGTCGCGAGGTCGACGTCGCCGTCGCCGTCGAGGTCGCCGAGCACGGCGGCGACCGGACGATCTCCGACCGCGACCCGGTCGGGGACCACGAGCCCGCCCGCCGGCCGCCCGCGCGCCACCGCGATCCCGGCGAGCGCGCACACCGCGGCGACGTCCGCGTGGCCGTCCCCGTCGACGTCCGCGCGCCGGACCCGCCACGGTCCCCCGCCGACGTACGTCGGCGACGGCGGGGCGAACCCGCCCGCGCCGTCCCCCACGAACAGGACGACCTCGCCGCTCAGGAAGTCGGTGGCGACGACGTCCGGGTTGGCGTCGCCGGTGACGTCGGCCAGCAGCACGCCCTCGCACCGGCCGACGACGCCGACGGGCGACGGCGGGCCGATCCCGCCCTGCCCGTTCCCGAGGAGGTACGAGACCGGGCCGGAGGAGCTCCCCACGACGAGGTCGGGCGCGCCGTCGGAGTCGACGTCCCCCGCCGCGAGCGCGCGCACGCCGACCCCGGGGATCGGCCCGTTGGCGACCGGCCCGAGGAAGCCGCCCTGTCCGTCGCCGGCGCGGAACCAGACGTCGTTCGAGAGGACGTGACCGGTCACGAGGTCGAGGTCGCCGTCGAGGTTCAGGTCCTCGAGGAGGATCGCGGACGGGTGATCGCCGACCGGGACCTTCGGGGCGACCCCGACGAAGCCGCTCCCCTGGCCGAGCAGGATCGACACGTCGTCGGAGTCGCGGTTGGCGACCGCGAGGTCGACGAGGCCGTCGTTGTTCACGTCGCCCGACGCGATCCCGCCCGCGCCGGTGCCGACGGTGACGCTCTGCAGCGGCGCGAACCCGCCCGCGCCGTCGCCGACGAGGAGCTCCAGCCGGTCCGGCCACCCGCTCACCGCGAGATCGAGCGCCCCGTCCCCGTCGAGGTCGACGATCTCGATCGCCGACGGGTACGGCGCCGCCGGCACGAGGGTCGGCGCGCCGAGGCCGGTCGGCGACCCGAGCAGGACCCCGACCGCGGCGTTCGTGCTGGTGGCGACGGCGTCCGCGTAACCGTCGCCGTTCAGGTCGCCGAACGCGGCGAAGTTCGAACCGCCGCCGGTCGCGTACTGACGGACCGGGAGCACGGGACACGGCTGGGCGTTCGCCGTCGGCGCGGCGAGCAGGACGACGAGGAGGGCGGCGCGCGACTTCATCCCAGGCTCCTTCTCGACCGACGCCGCATGGTAACCGGGCCGGCGGGGCGGGGGTCGCTCCGAACCGGGTGCGCCGCGCGACCGGGTGGGGACGGGCTCGGCGAGCCGAGACCGGGGTGACCGGCGCGGGTACGCTCGGAGGTCGATGGACGGACGATCGACGCGGACGGTGCGGCCGGAGCGGATGGACGATCCGGCGCTCGACGAGGCGGAGCACCGGGCGGCGCTCGCGGGGCTGGCGCGGATCCACCGCGTCAGCGGGACGGCCGGACTCCTCTCCCGGGCGCTCGGCGACCTCCTCGACCGCCTCTCGGTCCCGGGGCCGGCCCGCGTGCTCGACGTCGCGTGCGGCGGCGGCGACCTGACCCTCGCGCTCCGCGAGCGCGCGGGCAGGGGACTCGCGATCGATGGGTGCGACAAGAGCGAGACCGCCCTCCAGCGGGCGCGCGGCGCCGCGGCGCGACGCGGGCTCGACGTCCGGTTCCTCGCGCACGACGTCCTGGAGGGGGCGCTCCCCGACGGCTATCACGCGATCGTCTGCTCGCTCTTCCTGCACCACCTGGAGGACGACGTGGTGGTCGACCTTCTCTCGCGGATGGCGCGGGCCGACGCGGTCCTCGTCCACGACCTCGTGCGCGGCGCCCCCGGCCGTCTCCTCGCCCGGCTCGTCCCTCCCCTCCTGACGCGCAGCCGCGTCGTGCACGACGACGCCGTCCTCTCGGTCGACAACGCGTTCACCGTCGACGAGATCCGCGCCCTCGCCGTGCGCGCCGGACTCCGCGGCGCCCGCGTCACGCGGCGCTGGCCGTTCCGCTTCCTCCTCACGTGGAGCCGCTCGTGACGGACGTCCGGGACGCCGTCGTGATCGGCGCCGGGCCGGCCGGCGGCGCGGTCGCCATCGGGCTCGCCGACCGCGGGCGCCGGGTCGCGCTCGTCGACCGCGAGCGCTTCCCGCGCGACAAGGTCTGCGGCGGCTGCCTCAACCCGCGCGCGCTCCGGTCGCTCGCCGCGCTCGGCGTCGTCCCGGCCGGCGTCCCTCTCCGCTCGCTCGTCCTTCACGCGGGCGGCCGCGCGGCCCGGGTCCCGCTCGAGGGGGGCCTCGCCGTCTCGCGCCGTTCGCTCGACGCCGCGCTGGTCCGCGCCGCCCGGGCGCGCGGCGTCGAGGTGATCGAGGGGACCGCGGCGACGCTCGGACCGGACGGCGGGGACGCGCGGACGGTCGTCCTCGACGGCGCCGGCGAGCTCCGGGCCCGGACCGTGGTGATCGCCACCGGCCTCTCCCGTCCGCCGGCCGGCCTCGACGTCCCCGTCGACGTGGAGGAGCGGTCGCGTCTCGGCGTCGGCGCCGTCCTCGACCGGCGCGGCGCGGACCTCACCCCGGGAGAGCTGCACCTCGTCTGCGGCGAGGGCGGGTACGTCGGGCTCGTCCGGGTCGAGGACGACCGCCTCGACGTCGCGGCCGCGCTCGACCCCGGGCTCGTGCGGACGCACGGCGGCGCGGGGGCGGCGGTCTCTCACCTCGTCGAGTCGTCGCCGCTCCCGTCGCTCTCCCCGGACGCCGAGTGGCGCGGGACGCCGCTCCTGACCCGACGACCCGCCCGCCGCCACGCCGGCCGCGTCCTGCTCGTCGGCGACGCCGCGGGGTACGTCGAGCCGTTCACCGGGGAGGGGATCTCCTGGGCGCTGGCCGGCGCGCGCGCGCTCGTGCCGCTCGTCGCCGCCGACGACGACCGCGCCGGACCGCGGTGGGAGCGGGAGCACGAGCGACTCGTGGCGAGCGCGCAGCGGACCTGCCGGACGCTGTCGCGGTTCCTCCGGCACCCCCACCTCGTCGCGGCGGCCGTCGGCGTGCTGGCGCGGTTCCCCGCCCTCGCGCGACCGCTCGTCCGCGCCGCGACGCTGGAGCGCTCCGCGTGAGCGCGCACCTCGAACGGATCGGTCTCGCCCGGCCGGAGGGGTCCGTCGACCAGACGACGTTCGCGCGCTGGGTGCAGTCCGCGTCCCGCCTCGACGAGCGCCTGCTCCGGCTGATCCCCGAGCTGGTCCGCCGGTCCGGCGTCCGCCGCCGCCACTCCGTGCTGATCGCGACGGACTGGGAGTCGCAGCGGTTCCTCGCCCCGGCCGCCGCCGCCGACGACCGCGGGCCGTCGACGGCCGCGCGCATGGAGCGGTACCGGCGCGAGGCGGCGCCGTTGGCCACGCGGGCGGCGCGCGCGGCGCTCGGCGGCCGGACGGACGTCACGCACCTCGTGACCGTGTCGTGCACCGGCTTCGCCGCGCCCGGGTTCGACCTCGCGTTGATCGAGTCGCTGGAGCTCGCGCGGACGGTCGAGCGGACGCACGTCGGGTTCATGGGGTGCCACGGCGCGCTGAACGGCCTGCGCGTCGCGCGCGCGATCGTCGAGGCCGACCCGGCGGCTCGCGTCCTCCTCTGCGCGGTCGAGCTCTGCACCCTCCACTACGACTACGGCGCCGAGCGGGACCGGGTCGTCGCGAACGGGCTGTTCGCCGACGGCGCGGCGGCGGCGGTCGTCTCCGCCGGCGCCGCGACGACGCCGTGGCGGATCGCGGCGACCGGGTCGTGCGTCCTCCCGGACTGCGCCGCGGCGATGCGGTGGGACGTCGGCGACCACGGCTTCGAGATGCGGCTCGGACCGGAGGTGCCGGCCCGGATCGAGGCGGAGCTCCGCCCGTGGATCGACGGGTGGCTCGCCCCGCACGACCTGACGGTCGCCGACGTCGCGTCGTGGGCCGTCCACCCCGGCGGGCCGCGCATCCTCTCCGCGGCGGAGGCGGCGCTCGGCCTCGACCGCGCGGCGACCGCCGACTCCCGCGCCGTCCTCGCCGAGGGCGGGAACATGTCGTCCCCCACCGTCCTCTTCATCCTCGACCGCCTCCGCCGCCGCGACGCCCCCCGCCCCTGCGTCGCCCTCGCCTTCGGCCCCGGTCTGACCGTCGAATCGACGTTGCTTCGGTAACGCATGCGGGAACGTCTTCGCGCTCGCCACGGCGGCGGCCGAAGGAGGGACGAGCTCTCCGACCCGCCCACGTCCTCGCGCGTCGCGTCCAAGTTGGTCTCCGCGCGTTCTCGAGTCGCGTTGCGGGGTCGCTCATCCGATTCCCTCGGAGGGGTACGGGGGAACGAGGAGACGACCGATGGAACGACGCTGACGCGCATCCCTGTCGCCGTCGCGGATCCTCCGCGCCAGCGCCCTCTCCCTTGCTCTCTCCTGCTCTCCCTTGCTCTCCCCTGCTTCCCCCCCCGTTTCCCTCCAGGCCCGGTCCCTCCCCTGCCGATCAGAGACGCGACGAACTGTCCCCCTCCGAGCCCGGCGGAGAGACCGATGATCGTGCGGACCTGGATGACGAAGGACCCGGCCGTGGTCCCACCCGGCATGCCGTTGCTCGAGGCGCACGAGCTGTTGCGGACCCGGCGGATCCGGCGGCTGCCGGTGATCGAGGGGAAGCGGGTGGTCGGCATCGTGACGCTCACCGACATGCAGCGACTCCTGTTCGCCGGAAAGGACGGGGAGGCGCTCGCGCTCCCCCGGCACTTCGCGGTGCGGGACGTCATGACGAAGAACCCGCTCACCGCCTCGCCGGGCGACGCGATCGAGGACGCGGCGCTCTGCATGCACAAGAACCGGGTCAGCAGCCTCCCGGTGCTCGAGAACGGCGCGCTGGTCGGGATCCTGACCGAGTCGGACCTCATCCGGGCGCTGGTCGCGGTCATGGGGGCCGAGCAGCCGGGGCGGCGGGTCGCGATCGATCTGGAACGCGAGTCGTCGCTGCAGAGTCTGCTCGACCAGGTCGACATGCACGACCTCGAGCTCGCGAGCCTCACCGCGTTCCGCGGGCACACTCGCACGCACGACATGGTGGTGCTGCGCGTGCGCGGGACCGAAGCGGACGAGTTCGTCGACGCGATCGGGGCCGGCGGCTACCGCATCCTGGGCATCACGTGACCGCCCGCTCGACGAGTTCGGGCACGCTCGAGGTCGAGGTCAGCCCCGACCGCATGCGGGCGTTCCTCTCGATCTCGACGGGCCGGCCGGGACGCGACCCGCCGACGTTCGAGGAGGTGACGGCGCTCCTGAAGCGGGCCCGGGTCACCCACGGCGTCGACGACCGCCTGGTCCGACGGACGCTCGCGAGCCCCGCGCCCGTGCGCGCGTGCATCGCGCAAGGGTCGCCGCCCGACCCCGGATCGGAGGCGCGGACCGAACTCTCGTTCGTGCCGGGCGCCTTGATCGACGCGGGCGACGTGCTCGCGCGGGTCCGGCAGACCCATCCCCCGAGGCCCGGACGGACCGTCACCGGCGACGAGGTGCCGCCGGGAGACGCGCTGTCGGGTTCGCTCCCGATCGCCGGAGACGACGTCCTCTTCGACCGAGAGCGGCTGCGGTGGGAGGCGGAGCGACCCGGATACCCGGTCTTCGAGGGCGGAGGGTTCCGCGTCGAACCGCTCGTCGAGATCGACGACGACGAGATGAGCGCCCGCATGACCCTCCGCCCGGTGCCGCGGGGCGGGAACGCGATCGACGAGGCGACGGCGCTCCGCCTGATCGAGCGGTCCGGCGTGGTGTTCGGCCTGTTCGAGGAGACGGTGCGCGACGTCGTGCGGCGCCACGCCGAGCGTCCGGACGAGGCGATCTCGGCGCACATCGCTCAGGGGAAGGCGGTGATCCCGGGGAGCGACGGCCGCGTCACGCTGACGCTCGAGGTCGGGTCGCGCGCCGGAAAGCAGACGCAGGACGGGCGCGTCGACTTCCACCACCTCTCCTTCAGCCGGGACGTCCGGGCCGGCGACCTCCTCGCGTACCGCGTCCCGCCGTCGGACGGATCGGCCGGCCGCACGGTCACCGGGATGGTGCAGCTCGCCCAGATCGGCGAGGAGGAGCGGCTCGTCGCCGGCGACAACGTCGAGGTCGTGAACAACGGGCTCGAGTTCCGCGCCGCCAAGGACGGGATCCTGTTCGCCGACAACGGCTGCCTCCGGGTGCTCCAGACCTACGACGTCGACGGCAACGTCGACTTCTCGACCGGGGACATCGAGACCGCGCACCGCGTGGTGGTCCGCGGCTCGGTCCTCTCGGCGTTCGCGGTGCAAGCCGGCGGGCCGATCGAGGTCGGCGAGTACGTCGAGGACGCCATCCTCGATTCGGCCGACTCCATCGACATCCGCAGCGGGATCGCGCACGGCGAGATCGGCGCGGTCTCCTCCCGCGGGGACGTGC
>JAUIEL010000213.1 GCA_030428825.1 bacterium | reverse complement strand
CGGAGACCACGCCCGACGCATCGCGCGAGGACGTGAGCGGGTCGGAGGGCTCGTCCCTCCTCCGGCCGCCGCCGTGGCGAACGCGCAGACGTCCCCGAATCGCGTTCCTCGCCCCGCGCGCAGCGTTGACACAGACTCCGTTTCCCACCATCCTCCGGTCCGGAGTACCCCCATGCCCCCTCTCCTCCCCACCGCCCCGTACCGCGGCACGCGCGACTTCCTCCCCGAGGAGATGTCGGTCCGGACCCAGGTCTTCTCGAGGCTGTACGAGACGATCGAGACGTTCGGGTTCCAGCGGTACGACGGGCCGGTGCTCGAACCGGTCGAGATCTACGAGGCGAAGTCGGGGCAGGAGCTGGTCGAGCGGCAGCTCTACGTCCTGACCGACAAGGCGGACCGGCGCCTGGCGCTCCGGCCGGAGATGACGCCGTCGGTGGCGCGGATGATCGCGGCGAACGCCGGCCGGCTGTCGTTCCCCGTCCGCTGGTACTCGCACCCGAACTGCCACCGGTACGAGAAGCCGCAGAAGGGGCGGGTCCGCGAGCACTGGCAGATCAACGTCGACGTCTTCGGCTCGGAGAGCGTCGAGGCGGAGGTCGAGATCTTCGAGCTGATCCACGCGCTCTTCCGGACGCTCGGCGCGGACCCGTCGCTCTACGAGATCCGGGTGAACGACCGCGGGCTGGCGTTCTCGGCGCTCGAGCGGTTCGTCGGACTCGCCCCCGAGCAGGTGAAGCCGGTCTTCCAGGTCCTCGACCGGTGGGAGAAGCTCCCGCGCGAGGTCTGCCTCGAGCAGCTCGCCGGGCACGGCCTCGACGCCGCCGCGGCGGCGAAGGTCGAGGCGTTCACGAAGCTCGACTTCCCGGCGTTCGTCGACGCGGCGGCGCCGGAGGTGCGCGGCGAGTCGCGCGTCGCGCGGATCCTGAACGAGGGCCTGCTCGACGGGCCGCTCCGGTTCGACCCGTTGATCGTGCGCGGCCTCGACTACTACACGTCGACCGTCTTCGAGGTGTTCGACGTCTCCCCGGAGAACCGGCGTTCGATCTTCGGCGGCGGGCGGTACGACAACCTCACCGCGCTCTTCTCGAAGCAGCGGATCCCGGGGATCGGGTTCGGGCTCGGCGACGTGACCCTCATGGACTTCCTCGAGACCCACGAGCTGAAGCCGGCGCCCGACGTCTCACCCGACGCGGTCGTCCTCTGCGCCGAGCCGTCGCTCCGCGGCTCGATGAAGGAGGTCGCGGCGCGGCTGCGCGAGGCGGGCGTCAAGACGGTCACCCCGCTCGACGGCGGCGGACTCGGCAAGGAGCTGAAGAAGGCGGCGAAGCTCGGGGCGCGGGTGGCGGTCCTCGTCGGCGCCGAGGAGCACGGGCGCGGGGCGGTGATCGTCCGCGACCTCGCCCGCTCCGAGCAACGGGAGGTCGCCGCGACCGACGTCGCGTCCGAGGTCGGCTCGACGCTCGCGCGATGACCGTCGACGAGGAGCTGCGCCCCCTCGCGCCGGCGGCCCGCAAGGTCCACTGGATCGCCTCGTTCGTCGGCGCCGCGATCCTCGCCGCGGTCGTCACCGCCGTCGACCTCCTCTGGGACCAGAAGTTCGACGCCTGGCCGTTCGAGCCGGGCGAGGCGGCGGTGGTCCTCGCGCCGCTCCTCCTCCTGCACGCCGCGGTCTACCCGCCGTTCTGGTATCGCGCCTGGCGGTACGCGGTGCGCGAGCACGACGTCCTCCTCCGCCACGGCGTGATCTGGCGCACGCAGCGGTCGATCCCCCGCCGCCGCATCCAGCACGTCGACGTGCAGTCCGGGCCGATCGACCGCGCGTACGGACTCGCGGACCTGACCCTCTACACCGCCGGCGCCGACGACGAGGAGAACCAGATCCCCGGGCTCCTCGTCGAGGAGGCGGAGGCGCTGCGGGACCGGCTCGTGCGCGACGACCCCGCCGAGTCGTGGGAGCGTTCGGGGTTCGGGCCGCATGGCTGACGGCGCCCGCCCGCGCGAGGGGCTCCGCCGGCTCCACCCGGCGACCGTCCTGCTGGAGGTCCCGGCGACGGTCCTGAAGTGGGGCTGGCCGATCGTCGCGGCCGGCTTCCTGTTCGGCGGCGGGAGCCCGTCGACGAACGTCGTGAAATGGGCGGTGATCGGCATCGTCTTCGGCGCGGTCAGCACGCTCTTCCGGTACTTCACGCTCCGGTTCGGGATCGTCGGCGAGCGGCTCGTCCTGCGGCACGGCCTGATCTGGACCGTCGACCGGACGATCCCGCTCGGTCGGATCCAGAACGTCGATCTGAAGAGCAGTCCGATCCAACGGTTGTTCGGGGTCACGACGGTCCGGATCGAGACGGCCGGCGCGGACGACACCGAGGCGTCGTTGTCGGTCGTGTCGGAGGAGGTGGCGGAGCGGTTCCGCGACGACCTCCTCGAACGGCGCGCGGAGCCCGCGGGCGGACCGCGCGAACCGACGGCGAACGACGCGCCGGAGGAGGAGGTGATCCGCCGCCTCGGGTTCGGCGAGCTCCTCCTCGCCGGCGCGACCGAGAACCGGGTCGGCGTGATCGTCGCGGCGCTGTTCGGCCTGCTCGAGCTGCTCGACGAGGGGAGCCTCGACCTCGAAGGGCCGCTCGAGCTCGCCGTCGGCCGCGCCGCCTCCGCCGGGCCGTGGCTCGCCGCCGCGCTCGCGGTGGCGCTCGTCCTGACGTTCCTCGTCGCGGGCTGGGTCACGTCGATCCTCCTGACCGCGCTCCGCTTCCACGGGTTCGAGCTGCGGCGGAGCGGCGACGGGGTCCGGCGACGGCACGGGCTGCTTTCGAAGTACGAGTCGCTGGTGCGGCGCGACCGGCTGCAGGTCTTCCTCCTCGAGGCGAACCTCCTCCGTCGCCTGGTCGGGTACGTGACGTTGAAGGTGCAGACCGCCGGGAGCGGCGAGAAGGGGGACGCGGGCGGGTCGGCGGTCTTCTTCCCGCTCCTGCCGCGGCGCGAAGCGGACGGGCTGATGCGGCTCGTCCTGCCGCACGGCTCGCGGGCGGACCTCGACCTCGACACCCTCCGGCCGGTGCACCCGCGCGCGGCGCGGCGGATCTTCCTCCGCCTCTGCCTGCTGTCGACGCTCTTCGGCGGCTCCGTCGCCCTGGTCGCGCAGGACCCGCGGGGCCTCCTCGCGGTGCCGGTCGGCGTGCTCCTCGCGTTCGCGCTCCGCGGACCGCAGTACCGCGCGCTCAAGTGGAACGTCACCGACTCGACGGTGATCGCCCGCGCCGGCCTCTGGACGCGCCGCCTCTGGGTCGTGCCGCGGCGCCGGATCCAGACCGTGTCGTTGATCCAATCGCCGTTCCAGCGGAGGCTCGGCCTCGCCACGGTGGTCGTCCGGACCGCGGGGACGGCGGCGTGGAGCCGCGCCCGGATCGTCGACCTCGGCGAGGAGGACGCGCAGGAGGTGTTCGACCTCCTCGCCGCGTCGGCCGCGACCCTCGGCGCGGAGGCGGTCTGAGATGAACGTGACGACCGCGCGCGTGAAGAACGTCCTGACCCGCGCGTCCGGGTACCTGCGGCCGGTCTGCTCGCACTCGCTGCAGCCGTACCGGGGGTGCGGCTTCGGGCGGGCGCTCTGCGGCGTCGGCTGCTACGTGCGGCACAACACGTGGCTCACCCGCGGCGAGGAGTGGGGCTCGTTCCTCGAGGTCCGCGAGAACGCGGCCGAGGCGTACGCCGGCGCGGTCGATCGCGAACGGGCGTGGGCCCGCCGGTCGCGGGGCGCGTTCACGATCTTCCTGTCGAGCTCGACCGACCCGTTCCCGCCGCACGAGGCGCGCTTCGGCGTGACGCGGCGCGTCCTCGAGGCGATGCTCGTCTCGCCGCCGGACGAGCTGATCGTGCAGACGCACTCTCCGGCGGTCGCGGGGGCGCTCGATCTCCTCGTCCCGCTCCGGACCCGCGCCGGGGCGAGGGTGCGGGTGCACCTCTCGATCGAGAGCGACCGAGACCGTCTCGAGGGCCTCCCGCCCCCGGCGGCGACGGTCGACGCGCGGCTCGCCGCCGCCGCCGCCTGCCGCGCCGCGGGGCTCCCGACGGTCGTCACCGTCTCCCCCCTCCTGCCGATCGCCGACCCCGAGCGGTTCTTCGCCCGGATCGGCGAGGTGGCGGACGCGGTGGTCCTCGACCACTACGTCGGGGGGGACGGATCGAGGAACGGCGCCCGCACCGAACGGACCGGACTCCCGGCCGCGATCGCCGCCGTCGAGGTGGCCGCCCTCGACCTCGCGTACCGCGACCGGATGGTGGAGGTCGCGCGCCGCCACCTCCCGAGGGTCGGCGTGAGCGCCGAGGGGTTCGCGGGGCGATTCCTGTAGTCTCCCGGCGTTCGACCGGAGACCCCACCGATGGCCGCGAAGAAGAAGGCGACGCGGAAGACGGCCGCGCGCGGGACGACGAAGAAGACCGCGCGGAAGGCGCCCGCGAAGAAGCGGGTCGCGAAGAAGAAGGGCGCGGCGCCCGCGGGATCGAAGCCGAAGCCGAGCCCGGGGAAGCCGTCGAAGCGGGTCGAGGCGCTGATCCGCCACGCGCTGACGTACCCGGAGGCGTGGCTCGATCATCCCTGGGGCGAGCACGTGGTGAAGGTGCGGAAGAAGGTGTTCGTCTTCTTCGGCGTGAGCGACGAGTTCGGGATGGCGGTGAAGCTCCCGGTCTCCGGACCGGCGGTGCTGGACGAGCCGTTCGCCGAGCCGACGGGGTACGGCCTCGGGAAGTCGGGGTGGGTGACGATCCGGCGGGAGGGCCTCGAGCGGCGGAACGCGCAGGTCGAGGCCTGGATCGAGGAGAGCTACCTCGCGGTGGCGCCGAAGACGCTCGCGAGGCGGCTCCTCGAAGGGGAGTGACGTCGGGAGTCGGACCGCGCCGCGGTCAGCCCTCGCCGCCGCCGCACTCGTTCCCCATCTCCGCGAACCACTTCTCGGCCCGCTTCCCCATCTCCTCGGGCGGCACGTCCTCCGTGTGGGTCGCGATCCCCCAGGTGTGGCCGTACTTGTCGACCACCTGCGCGTACCGGTCGCCCCAGAAGACGTCCGCGGGTGGGAACGTCACCTGGCAGCCGGCGCCGACCGCCCGCTGGAACAGCGCGTCGGCGTCGTCGACGTAGAGGTGGAGCGAGACCGGCGAGCCCCCGAGCTCCTCCGGGGTCTTCTTCTGCCACTGCGGGTTGGCGTCGGTCAGCATGATCGTCGAGTTCCCGACGCGCATCTCGGCGTGCATCACGCCGCCGCCGCCCGGGACCTCCATGCAGACGCCGCCCTCGGCGCCGAACGCCTGCGCGTAGAACTCGAGGGCCTCCTTCGAGTTCGGGACGACGAGATAGCAGTTGACGGTGTTGAACCCGTCGGGGACGGCCTTCACTCCGGACATGTCGCTTCCTCCGATTCTTCGTACAGCGCTTGGATTTCTCGTCACGGCGGGTGCCGTGGCCAAATCATCGTAACTCGGTGTCCCGTGCGACGGGGGACCGGACGCCCCCCCGCCCTTTCCACCTCATCGGAGGAACGATGTCGATCCGCCCGCCGCTCCCGGCCCTGCTCTCCGCCCTCTCGCTCTCCCTCCTCCTCGCGCCGGGCGCCTCCGGCCAGGACTGCAACGGCAACGGCGTCGACGACGCGATCGACCTGGTCTCCGGGACCAGCTTCGACTGCAACCGGAACGGCATCCCCGACGACTGCGACTTCTGCGCCGGCGACCTGACCCTGATCGACTTCGAGGGACCCGCCGAGGGGACGCAGATCGGGAACCAGTACGCCGCGGACGGCGTCACGTTCGCGCTGCTCGGGACGCCGGCGGGGCTGCCGATCATCTGCACCGAGGGGGCGCCGAACGTCGCGTTCAACGCGCCCGGCGGCGCCGACACCCCGCTCGGCGGACTGAACGGCCTGACCGATCCGACCGGCACGGTGCGCGGCATCGAGATGCAGTTCTCGCCGCCCGTGCTCGACCTCTCGTTCTACCTCATCGACATCGACAACTCGGACCAGGTCGAGGTCCGCTCGTTCGCGGGCGCGTCGCTCCTCAGCTCGCAGCTCGTGACGTCGTCCGACCTCGAGACCGGGAACGGGATCGGCACGCTGGTCCAGGTGAAGCAGACCGGGATCACGCGGGTGGAGGTCGACTTCGCCGGGACGACCAACTCCGGCTACGCGCTCGACACGCTCCTCTTCCGCCGCCCCGCCCTGAACCCGGGCTGCGACCGCTTCGTCCGCGTGTCGCAGGAGTCGAGCCCGGGCGCCGGGGACTTCGACGCGAACGTCCTCGGGTACGTCGAGCTCTTCCCGACCGCGTCGACCGTCGCCACGCAGTACTCGTACGACTTCCCCGAGTCGGACTCGTACAACGGCCTCCTCATCCCGCAGGTCGCCGACCGCTCGAACCTCGCGCTGATCGAGACGTCCGACCACGGGCTGTCGCTGTTCGTCTACCACGACCGCGCGGTCCCGAACGACGCCGACGGCGGCCGGGCCGAGATGGCGTTCGACCTGGCCGGCGACCCCGACGGCGCGGAGATCGTGCTGCAGGACGACCCGAACGACGGCTCGGACGTCTACACCGGCGCCCCGGGGAGCCACCAGTTCACGGCGCGTTGGGCGTGGAACGCCTGCTGCACCGACGGGCTCGTCCTCGGCGACCTGGAGGGGAGCTGGTCGTTGATCCTCGGCTTCACCGAGGTCGGCGGCAGCGCCTCCACGCTGCCGATCCAGGGGCTCACGACGTGGCGCGCACACTCCGCGGACGGGAACCCGGTCGACCTGACGCTGGCCCTCGACCGGCGGGTCCGCCTCGACACCTCGACCGGCCCCTGCCCGCTGTCGCTCGTGCCGAACGTCGTCGACCTGTCGCTCTCGAGCGGCGGCGTCCAGACGATGACGCTCGACGCGGGTCCGGCGAACGCCGGCGGGATCTACTTCCTCCTCGGGAGCGCGACCGGCACGCAGCCCGGCCAGGATCTCGGCGACGTGACCCTCCCGCTGAACCCCGATCCGTACTTCACGCTCACGCTGACCCAGCCGAACAACGGGATCCTGTTCCAGCAGATCGGCCTCCTCGACGCCCAGGGGGGCGCGCAGGCGCTGTTCGTCCTCCCGGCCGGCCTCCCGGCGTCGTTCGCGGGGTTCGTGGTCCACCACGCCTTCACCCTCCTCGGGAAGCCGTTCGCGAGCAACCCGTCGCCGATCCGGCTCGTGCCGTAGGAGATCGCGCGGATTTCGGGGAGAGTCGCGCATCCGGGCGGGGGAGCGGTCCCGTACCCTCGGATCGACACGCTGCGCCGCCGACCCGTCCGAGACGTGACCGAACCGACACCCGCTCCCCCGCCCCTCGACGTCCTCGTCATCGGCGCCGGCCCCGCCGGCGCCTCGTCCGCCGCCGTGCTGGCCGAGGCCGGCCGCTCCGTCACCTTGATCGAGAGGGCGGACGGCCCGCGGGAGAAGATCGGCGAGTCGCTCCTGCCGTACTGCTACTTCCCGCTCGAGCGGCTCGGCCTCGTCGACGCGGTCCGCGAGGCGTCGTTCCGGGTCGACAAGAACTCGGTCCAGTTCGTTTCGACCGGCGGGAAGAAGTCGCAGCCGTACTACTTCTTCCAGCACCGCGACCACCCCAGCTCGCGCACGTGGCAGGTCGAACGGCGGGAGTTCGACGCCCTCCTGATCGAGAACGCGCGGGCGAAGGGGGTCGACGTCCGGTTCGGCACGAGCGCGAAGAAGCTCCTGCGCGACGGCGGCCGCGTGATCGGAGTCGAGGCCGAGAACGGCGCCGGCCCGACCGAGCTCCGGGCGCGGCTGACGATCGACGCCAGCGGACGGGACACGTTCGCCCAGCGCCAGAACGCGTGGCGGGTGCCGGACCCGGTCCTCGGCAAGCTCGCGATCTGGACCTACTTCGAGGGGGCCCGCCGCGAGGAGGGGCTCGACGCCGGCGCGACCACCGTCGCCTACCTCCGGGACAAGGGGTGGATCTGGGTCATCCCCCTCCCCGACCGCGTGAGCGTCGGCGTCGTCGGCGAGCCGGCCTATCTGCATCGCGAGGGGAAGGATCTGGAGGAGATCCACGCCCGCGAGTGCCGCGACCAGCCGTGGGTCCGCGCCTATCTCGAGGGGGCGCGCCGCGTCGCTCCGTTCCAGGCGACCAGCGACTTCTCCTACCGGTCGCGCCACTGCGCGGAGGACGGCCTCGTCCTCGCGGGCGACGCGTTCTCGTTCATCGACCCGGTCTTCTCGTCCGGCGTGATGCTCGCGCTCTGGAGCGGCGTGATGGTCGCCGACGCCGCGCTCGCCGCGTTCGAGCGGGGCGACGTCTCCGCGGCCGCGTTCCGGGGGTACGGCGACGAGTTCCGGCGCGGGATCGAGGCGATGCGGCGGCTGGTGTACGCGTTCTACGACCGCGGCTTCCGGTTCTCGGAGTTCCTCCAGCGCCACCCCGAGCTCCGGCCCGACCTGACCGATTGCCTGATCGGGAACATGGACCGCGACTACGACGCGCTGTTCGAGGCGGCCTCCCGGTTCGCCGACATCCCGCCCCCCGTCCCCCACGGCGGGCCGAAGCCGAGCGCCTGACCCGCCGACGCGACGGTCAGGGCCGGACGGTGCTGACGTACGGCACGGTCAACCCGCTCCCCGGATCGAACACCTGCACCGCGACCGCGACCCCGACGAACGCCGGCGCCGGCGGGAGGGTCGCCTGCAGGAACGACCCGCCGATCGGCGCGCCGACGAGCGACGACGGTTCGAGGAAGAGCCAGCCGAGACCGGCGACCGGCGTCGGCGGCGCGGGCGTCGAGACGAGGAGCCACGGGGACGCGGACGGCGTCTTCCAGATCAGCGCGACCGACTGCGACAGCGAGAGCGGGCCGCTCGCCGCGAGGTCGCGGCCGAGGTCGAACGACTCGCGGGCGACGACCGGCGCGCCGTCCGGCTGACGGCCGACCTTGACGAAGTCGCCGCCGCCGAAGCAGGTGACGTCCTGCCCGGCGCCGCCGTCGATCCGGTTGGCCGCCCCGCCCGCGAGGAGGCGCATGCAGACCACGCCGCTGCCGCCGAACCCTCCGAGGTCGTCGCACGGGCAGAACCCGGGGCAGTTCGCGAGGGAGAAGCAGAGCCCCGCCCCGGCGCCCCCCTCGACGTCGGAGTCGACGACCGCGACCGTGGCCGCGGGCGCGAAGATCGCCGCCGCGCCGGGCGGGAGGCCGGGCGCCGCGTCGCAGGTGTCGATGTCGGTCCGCCCCCCGCGCACGCGCGAGCGGACGACGAGGACGTCCGGGATCGTGGTCGAGACCGCCGGGGCCCCGACGCCGAGGCCGGTCAGGAGGAACCACTCCGCGGGCTCGAGGTCGCAGTCCTCGATCGCGAGATCGGCGAAGCCGCCGCCGAGGACGCCGGAGTTCGTGCCGCCGTAGAACGAGCCGTTGGTGTCGCCGCGGGTGCGGAGGTTGGCGAGGCGCACCGTCCCCGCGCCCGGCCCGGCGAGCGTGATCGCCGGCAGGACGACCGGGTCCTGGAACGGCGTCGCGGTGTTGTCGATCGTCGGCCGCGGGTCGCCGACGATCGCGAGCGGCTTGTCGACGACGATCGGCCCGTACGTCCCGCCGCTCACGACGATCGTGTCGCCGGGCGCCGCGGCGTCGATCGCCGCCTGGATCGTCGGGAAGGTGCCCGGCACCGAGAGCGTCGCCCCCCGCGCGGCCCGGCCCGACCCGAGGGCGACGAGCAGCGCGACGAAGGCGAGCGAGACGAGAGGGAGAGCCCGTGAGCGCATGGCGCGATCCTCGTCGGGTTGGAGATCCGGCGTGGCGACCGGAGGACGAAGGAGAGTGTCGCGCTCCTCGACGCGGGAAACATGCAGAATCCGTTCGGATTCCTCGAAGGGTGCCGGGCGCCGGCGGGATGTCGCCCACTCGGACCCCGCGACCGCGACGCCGACGGACGACTCCGCG
>JAUIEL010000212.1 GCA_030428825.1 bacterium | reverse complement strand
GCCGCTGAGGGAGCGCATGAACGCCGATACGGAAGCGCAGTTCTTGGCGCTTCGCGACGATTTCCGCGCCGGAATTCCGGCCGATGCCGCGGTGGATCGGATCCGAGAGAACGAAGAGGGGGTCGGCGGCGGGACCGGCGTAGACGTATGTCCGGTTCGTGTCGACCGAATTGACGCCGTGATCGACGTTGACGGCGACGTCGTCCCGGCCGTCGCCGTTCACGTCGCCGATCCCGGCCACATCGAGCGCGAACCCCTTCTCCGGGGCGAGCCAGACGAACCGCAGGGAGGCGTCGAGTCCCGAGAAGACGGCGGCGTACCCGTCTTGATACGGCCCGCTCCCGGCGAAAGGGGCGCCGGCGACGACGTCGAGCCAGCCGTCGCCGTCGAAGTCGCCCGCCGAATCGCACGACCGGCCGAGGGTCTCGGCCGGGAGGCCGAGGCCCGGGAAGACGCGGAGGATGGCGCCGACGGGACCGGCCCGGGCGACGACCTCGCCGCTCCCGCCGATCAGGACGTCGTCGAAGCCGTCCTGATCGAGGTCGCCCCCTCGCGCCACCGACATCGCCGGCGCGGCATCGGTGAGCAGCGGGGCGCCGGTCTTCCCGGAGCGGACCGACACGTGCGGGCCCTCGCGGAGCACGGCGTCCGCGAACCCGTCGGCGTCGAAGTCCCCCGCACCGTCGACGACCGGCCCCGAGGGGAGGTACGGCACGTCCCAGACGTAGAGAGCGCTCGCGTCCGCCCCGGAGTGGGCGGAGAACTTCGTCGACGCCCCCAGGTGCCAGGCGACGAGGACATCCGGCACGCCGTCGCCGTCGAGGTCGCCCGGTCCCGCCACCTGCGCCCCGAAGCCGTCCGACGGGTGCGTTCCCTGCAGCAGGTGAACGACCTCCCCCGCTCCCGAGACCCCGGCGAGGGCCGGGACCGCCGCCGCCAGCCAGACCGTCGTCGCCCGTCGTCGCATTCGGATCCCCCGATCGTCTCCGCGCCGCCGATCCTACCCGGAAGGGAGCGTCCGTCGGCTGCCGGTCCGTTCCGTGCTCCCCGTTTCCGCCTCCTCTGCTACCCTCGCCCCCGATGCCGCCGCTCACCGAGCACCGCAAGGACCAGATCGAGATGCACCGCGAGGTGGCGGAGATGTACCGCCGCCGCGCCGGCTATCCGTTCGCCGACGACTTCCAGCAGGAGCGGAACGACATCCTCCTCTCGCTGACGCCGGACGAGCCGGGGACGCACGCGCTCGACCTCGGCTGCGGCACGGGGATCATGCTGAACCATCTCTCGCGGCGGTTCCGTCGGGTGAGCGGGATGGACATCAGCCAGGAGATGCTGGCGGGGTACGACCGGACCGGCGCCGCGCCCGACGCGCGGATCTCGCTCTTCCGCGGGGACATGACGGCGCTCCCGGTCGCGTCCGACTCGGTCGACCTCGTCCTCTGCCGATCGGCGCTGCACCACATGGACGACGAGGTCCGGGTCCTCGCCGAGATCTGCCGGGTGCTGAAGCCGGACGGTCGGGTCGTGGTGGGGGAGCCGGCGAACGACAACCCGCTCTTCCGGCTGGCGCGCTGGTTCATCCGGCGCCGTCCCTCGTTCGGGAAGACGCACACCATCGACCGCGCGTACACCCGGGCCCAGCTCCGCGACATGTTCGACCGGGCGGGCCTCGAGGTCCGGCGCGAGATCCGCTTCGGGTTCGTCGCCTACACGCTCTGCGACAACCCGGACGTCGTCCCGGTCCTGAAGTGGCTCCCGGCCGGCCTCGCCCGGTCGACCGGCCGCTTCCTCCGCGGGGTCGACCGCGTCTGCTCGCGCCTCCCGCTCGTCCGCTCCCTCTCCTGGTACACGATGCTCGACGTCCGGCGCCGCGCGTCGTCTTGACGAGCGCTTGACTCGAGGGGCGAGCCCTCTTGACGGTCTCTTCGTGAACTCTCGGGACTCGGCCGTCGCGCTGGGCACGGCCCGATGCCCTGCACTGGAGAGACTCGGATGCGGACCCTCTTCCCCGTCGGCCTCGCCCTGGCCGCGACCTGCTCGCTGTTCCCCGTCGCCTGCTCGAGCGACGCCGTCGAGGACGCCGCCGACGAGGTCGTCGGCACCGCGAAGGCGTCGACCGACGGATTCGATCGTCCCGGGTTCAAGACGTTCGTCGTCGACGGCCGCCTGTGGGTCTTCGAGGAGGGGAGCGAGGGCCTGAAGGAGTACGAGTCGACCGGCGAGCCGGCGAAGAGCGTCACCATGATCGGCAAGGGGCCGAACGGCATGACGATCCGCTCGGACGAGAAGAGCGTGATCGAGAGCTACATGGCCGCGTACTGATCCCCCCGGCCGCGGGCGGCCGCCCGCGGCGGGTCAGAGTTCGGTCGTCACCGCCGGCACCCCGGCGGCGGCGACCGCCTCGTTGAACCGGGGGAGGTCTTCGGTCTCGATCTCGCGCAGTCGATCGAGCTGGTCCTCGATCGCCGCGGTCAGCTCCTCCCGCACCGCGACCTGCTGGTCGGTCGGGCGGTAGTCGCCGCTCGACGCGACCAGACCCGCCAGCGCGGCGAGCTTGTTGTTCAGCCGGATCGGGAAGTTGAGCGGGTCCTGCGGCGACCGGTTCCTCGTCTGGTAGAGCGCCTCCTCGATCGCGGTCAGGTCGCGCTTCAACGGATCGGCCGTCTCCTTCAGCGCGTCGGCCGCCTCGCCCGCGCGGCCGAGCGCGGCGTCGATCTGGCCCCGGACCGTCCGGATCCGCTCGATCGCCCGGTGCGCCGCGGTCAGGGTGTCGCGGCACTCGATCAGGAAGGAGAACTGGGCGCGCGTGTCGGCCGCCGTCGCCTCGCTTCGGGGGTCCCGCCGGATCTCGAGCGGCGCCTCGTACGCGCCGTCCGGCGCGATCAGCCGGACCGTGTACCGGCCCGGCGGCACCCGCGGCCCCGACAACCGGCCGCCCCAGAGGATCATCCCGTCGACCCGCTTCGCCCCGTCGACCGAGAGGTCCCACTCGAACCGGTTCATCCCCTCCTTCACCTCGAGCTTCCCCGGGGCGCCGTCGCCGCCGTCGCCTTTCGTCGACCAGCGGCGGAGCACCACGCCGTCCTCGCCGGCGATCTCGAGCGTGACGTCCGCGCCCTCCTCCGGGGCGGCGGCGGCGTGGAAGCGGACGACGGCGCCGGCGGGCGGGTTCCTCCCCGACGTGCCGCCGCGCCCGAACGACCGGCCGCGCATTCGCCAGACCGGCTCGGGGTCGAACAGCGTCCACGCCGCCTCCGCCTGCTCCGGCGCGAGCTGCCGCAGGTGCGCGAGGTCGTCGAGCACCCAGAACGCCCGCCCCTGGGTCGCGGCGACGAGGTCCCCCTCCTTCACCGCGAGGTCGGTGATCGGGACGATCGGGAGGCCGCCCCCGAGCCGCTGCCACCGGCGGCCGTCGTCGAACGAGATCCAGACCCCCCTCTCGGTCCCCGCGTACAGCAGGCCGCGCCGCACCGGGTCGGCGCGGACGACGCGCGTGAACTCCGTCCGATCGATCCCCCCGTCGATGCGGGTCCACGTGTCGCCGTGGTCGGTGGTGCGGTAGAGGTACGGCTCGAGGTCGTCGAGCTTGTACCGCGTCCCGGCGAGGTAGAGGCCGCCCGGCTCGAACGGGTGGGCCTCGATCGAGTTGACCTGCGTCCACTCCGGCATCGAGGCCGGCGTGACGTCGTTCCAGTTCGCCCCGCCGTCGCGGCTGACGTGGACGAGGCCGTCGTCGGACCCGCACCAGAGGGCGCCCGGCTCGTGCGGCGACTCGAGCGCGGCGAAGATCGTGCAGTAGTACTCGACGCTCGTGTTGTCCTTCGTGATCGGCCCGCCCGACGGCCCCTGCTTCGTCGCGTCGTCGCGCGTCAGGTCGGGAGAGATCGCGTGCCAGGTCTGTCCCTCGTTGACGGTCCGGAACAGGACGTTGCCGGCGGCGTAGAGCGTGTCCGGGTCGTGCGGCGAGAAGAAGATCGGGAAGTTCCACTGGAAGCGGTACTTCAGGTCCGCCGCCCCCCAGCCCATCGGGTTGTCGGGCCAGACGTCGACGGCGCGCCGCTCGCCGGTCCGGTGGTTCACGCGGCTCAGGTCGCCGCCGTACGAGCCGCCGTAGACGATCTCCGGGTCGAGCGGGTGTGGCGCGAGGTGCCCCGACTCGCCCCCCGCGGTCGGCTCCCAGTCCCGCTCGCCGATCGAGCCGCGGTCGGTGCGGGACGCGATCCGGACCGTCGAGTTGTCCTGCTGCGCGCCGTAGATCCGGTACGGGAAGTGGGTGTCGGTCGTCACGCGGTAGAACTGCGCCGTCGGCTGCCCGTCCTGCGCGGTCCACGTCCGGCCGCCGTCGAGCGACACGTTCGCGCCGCCGTCGTTCGCCTCGATCATCCGGTCGGGGTCCGCGGGGTCGATCCAGAGGTCGTGGTTGTCGCTGTGCGGCGTGCGGATCGACTCGAACGACTTCCCGCCGTCCTTCGAGCGCCAGAACCGGACGTTCAGGACGTACACGACGTCGGCGTCCTTCGGGTCGGCCTCGATCCTCGAGTAGTACCACGCGCGCTGGCGGAGGTTCCGCTCGTCGTTCACGCGCCGCCACGTCTCGCCCGCGTCGTCCGACCGGAAGACGCCGCCCTTCTCGTGTTCGAGGATCGCGTAGACGCGCCGCGGGTCGGCGGGGGAGACGGTCACGCCGCCGATCCCGAACGGCCCCTCCTCGGGGAGCCCGTCGTTCCCGGTCAGCTCGGTCCACGTCTCGCCGCCGTCGGTCGACTTCCAGAGGCCCGACCCCTCGCCGCCGCTCTCGAGCGAGTACGGCGTCCGGACGAACCGCCAGGTCGTCGCGTACAGGACGCGCGGATTCGTCGGGTCGAGGCAGAGGTCGACCGCGCCGGCGTGCTCGTTCACGAACAGCACGCGTCGCCAGGTCTCGCCGCCGTCCGTCGTCTTGTAGACGCCGCGCGTCTCGTTCGGGCCGGAGAGGTGGCCCATCGCCGCGACCCACGCCGTGTCCGGGTCGCGCGGATGGATGCGGATCCGCGCCACGTGACGCGAGTCCTCGAGTCCGACGTGCGTCCAGGTCGCGCCCGCGTCGACCGAGCGCCAGATCCCGTCGCCCGACGAGACGTTCCCGCGGACCGTCTTCTCGCCCCCGCCGGCGTAGACGACGTTCGGATCCCACGCGCTCACGGCGACCGCCCCGATGGAGCCCCCGAAGAAGCCGTCCGACACGTTCTCCCACCGCCGCCCGCCGTCCCGGGTCTTCCAGACCCCGCCCCCGCAGCTCCCGAAGTAGTACGTGTCGCGCTGCGACGGGATGCCGGCGACCGCGCACGAGCGCCCGCCCCGGAACGGCCCGATCAGGCGCCACTCGAGCGTCTCCAGCAGCGCTTCGGGCATCGCCGGTGCGGCGTCGTCCTCGGCGGGCGCCGCGAACGACGGGGACGTCGCGAGCGGCGGGAGGAGGAGGGCGGCGAGGAGCGGGAGCGGGCGAGCGATCATGGCGACCTCCGGCGGGAGCGGGGTCGCCATCGTAGCGGCGCGACGTCAGCCGGCGGCGCGCAGGCCTCGCTCGCGGGCGGCCCGGAACGTGACCATCTGTCCGGCGTCCTCGTCCCAGAGGGCGAGGTTCAGCATCCGGAACGTCTCGCGCGTGCGGAACCGGTTGAGCTGCGCGAGCTCGGGCCGGACCTTCAGGCACTCGGGCAGGTGGTAGAACGGGATCCGGCTGCAGAGGTGGTGGACGTGGTGGATGCCGATGTTCGCGGTGAACCACCGCAGCGGCTGCGGGAAGTGGAAGTACGAGCTGCTGAGCAGCGCCGCCTCGTGGAACGTCCAGTCGTCCGCCTTGCGCCAGTACGCGGTCTCGAACTGGTGCTGGACGAAGAAGAGCCAGAGACCGACCGCGCCGACCAGGAACAGCACCGTGGCGTGGACCGCCAGCGTCGCCGCCCAGCCGAACACCGAGGCCGCGCCCCACAGCGCGAGCGCCGCGCAGACGTTCGTCGCCGTGACGCTGACGATGTTCCCCTTCCAGGGCGTCTCGTGGGTCTGCGGCAGACGCATCTTCCAGACGAAGTAGTAGACCGGCCCGAGGAGGAGGAAGATGACCGGGTTCCGGTAGATGCGGTAGAAGAACCGCTTCGACGGGCTCGCCTTCTCGAACTCCTCGACCGTCATGGTGACGATGTCGCCGACGCCGCGTCGGCCGAGGTTCCCCGACGACGCGTGATGGGCCGAGTGGGTCTTCCGCCAGGTGTCGTACGGGATCATCGTCAGCAGGCTGACGAACCGGCCGACGCCGTCGTTCAGGCGGCTGCCGCGGAAGAACGCGCCGTGCCCGCAGTCGTGCTGGATCATGAACAGCCGGAGGACCATGCCGGCGGTCGGGATCGCGAACAAGAGCGCGGCGAGGTACCCGAACTGCACGAACGCCAGCGCGGAGAGCGTCCACGAGACGAGGAAGAGGACCACGGTCAGCGCGAGCTGGAACCAGCTCCGCCGCGGGTCGGAGTGGGCGAACGGGGCGAGGTCGCGCGCGACCTCTTCGGCGCAGAGAGTCGGTTCGGGTCCGGTCATGGGCCGGCGCACTTTGGAGGATCCGGCTTCGTGCGCCAAATCAATTCTCGGTCGCCCGCCGACAACGACTGGACCGGAATCTCCATGGTGTTTCGAGAACGAGACTTACGGCCGCGGCTCGCGCGTCCGTATTTTGGAGTCGAGGCCGGTCCGCTCACGGCCCCCGGAGCGTCCATTCGACCTCGTTCACGGCGCCGGATCCGAGGACGGCGACGGTCTCCGCGGGCTGGAAACCGTCGGTGACCAGCCGGAGGGTCCAGACCCCCGGCTCGAGGCGGGAACGAGCGGGACGGCCGGGTCGGCCGGGGAAGAGGAAGCCCCATTCGATGCGGTCGTCGAAGTGCGTCCGCACGTTCCCGAGGTCGACCGGCGGCAGCGCCCCGCGCCGCGCCGTGATCGACGTCACGCGCACGAACGGGGGCGAGTCGCCCTCGCACCGGACGGTCAGCCGCACGACCGCCGCCGGCCGGACCCGCACCTCGATCCGGACGGTCTCCCCGGCGACCACGGTCGCGTCGACGGTCACCGGGAACCAGCCGGTCTCGGTGAGATCCTCCTCGTCGACCGGTCGGCCGGGGACGATCGAGAGACGCCACTCCCCCGGCGGCAGGCCGCGGAGGAGTCCGTCGCCGTCCGGCGTCATGAGGTGACAGCCGGGGACGAAGCGCCCGAGCCGCGGGGTGGCCAGCGTCGCGCGACACGTGTCGAGGCGATTCCCGTCGGGGTCGAGCAGCACCGGCTCGAGCGCGCCCGACGCGTCCCCGAGCCGGGAGAGGACGATCTCGTCCCGCGTCTCGTGGTCGTCCGGACCGACGGCGTACGCCCGCTCCGCGGGGAGGAACCCGGGCGCCAGGACCCCGACGACGTTCTCGCCCGGGACGACGCGCAGGACCCGGAGCTCGCCGCGCCGGTCGCCCCCGTAGGTCGGCACGACGCCGTCGCCGCGGCGGAGCGCGACGACCGCGCCTTCGATCGCTCGACCGCCCGGATCGGAGACGCGGAGGACGAGGCGGAACCGCTTCACGACCACGTGGATCCCGTCGGTCCCCGTCGCGACGGGGACGTCGGCGTCGCCGTCGATCCGCTCGGCGTCGCACGCGAGCCGGTAACGGCCCGGGACCAGCCCGCGGAACTCGAAGGCGCCGTCCGGACCGGTCGTGACCGGCGAGACGCGCCGTCCCGGATCCGTCACCAACCACGGAGGAAGCCCGGCCGCCTCCGCGCGGGCGACTTCGTCCTCGATCGGCTCCGCGTCGGCGGCCGTCTCGGGGAGGACTCGGTTCCGGCGAGTCCCGTTCGGCAGCAGGTCGTCGCCGTCCGGGACCGCGGTGATCCGGAGCGCGGCGGCCGGCGACCCGTCCGGCAGGACCGCTCGGCCGGAGAGCGAGCGCGGCGCGTCCACCACGACGTCGGGCGACGAGAGTTCGCGATCGGGAACGAGGTCGAGCGGCCCGGAGTCGCCGACGCCGCGGTCCGCCGCGACGGCCCGCACCACGAACGTCCCCGCCTCGCGCACCTCCAACGCGTACCGCCCGTCGCCGTCGCTTCGCGCGTTCCACGCCGTCGCGGCGGAGCCGGGCCGGGCGAGGCCGACCTCCGCTCCCTCGACCGGCGCGCCGGTCGCGTCGACGATCCGTCCGCGCAGCCGGGGTCCGGGAGAGCGGAGCACGAGGTCGGCGGCGGCGAAGTCCCCGCCGTCGGTCAGCGTGCCCCGGAGGAAAGCGGCGCCCCGAGCCCCATCCGGCCCCTGCGCGCGCGCCTCCAGGCGATGCGTCCGCCGATCGAGCGGGGCGAGTGACCGGATCGCGGGCCCGAGGTCGACCTCGTACTCTCCGTCCTCGTCGCTCGTCGCGCGACCGAGCGGACGCTCGTCGTCTCCGCGCGAACCGACGAACGCGATCGTCGCCCCGCCGACCGGCCGTCCGTCCTCGCCGAGGACGCGGCCGCGGATCGACCACGCGGAACCCTCGGTCTCGTCGCGGGCGGTCCGTGCGACGTCGCGTGACGTGGCCGTTTCGCGCTCGGTCTCCGGCGACGGTTCGTCCGGCTCCGCGACGACCGACGGGGCGCGCGCGCCCCCCGCATCGTTCGCAGGCGGCGCGGGGGGAGGCTCCGCGAGGTGTCGAGCGACGGGGATCGCGAGGAGGACGAGCGCGGCGCCGGAGAGGAGGACGCGGGCGGTCGTTCCCATGGCGAGCGCTCCGAGGAGGGTCGTCGAGACGGCGGGGGCGGGCGGGACGCCGAACGCGCCGGCGAGCGCGCCCGCCCAAGCGCGCCGGTCTCCGTCGTGCTCGGCGTCGAGACGAGCGCGCAGCGTGGCGAGCCCCCGCTTGATCCGGGTCCGGACCGTCTCGACCGGGACGCCGAGGCGTCGCGCGATCTCCCGGGGCGGTCGGTCCTCCAGGTAACGGAGGAGCACCGCCTCACGGGACGGCTCGGGGAGGGAGAAGAGCGCGGCGACGAGCGCCTCGATCGTCTCCCTGCGCGCCGCGAGCTCGTCCGGCGCCGCCGGGACGTGGGGCGCGGCCGCCGTCCGCTCGCGCGCGCGGCGGCGGCGGTCGGTTCGCAGCCGGTGGAGGGAGAGGTTGCGGACGACCGACGACAGCCATCCGCCGGGGCGTTCGAGCGCGGACGGAGCCTTCTCGAGCCACGCGACGAAACCGTCCTGCACCGCGTCGTCGGCGTCCTCCCCGAGCAGTCCCCGGGCGAGCGCGCGGAGCGATTCGGTCTCTCGGAGCAGCGCCTCGGGGATCATGTCGGTCCGTTGCCGCGGGGCGTGGATTCGGTTCACCCATTCTCGCCGATCCCGGCGGACGCGCGGGGCGCGACGGACCTCGGTCTCGAGCCGTGGGCGACGGGGCGCCCGCCGCGGGGTGTCGCTCGGCGACGTCCCGTGCGCCGGCCGCCGCCCGTCGGCTTCGCTTGACGGCTTCGCCGAGTCCCTCGTACGCTCGACCTCCCGCGCTGCTCCCGGACCGCCCGCTCGTGGCGGTCCGGCCGCGTCCCCGGAGGAGAGGTCCATGTCGATCATCCGTTCGATCGTCCGCGCGTCGTGCGTCGCGGCGATCCTCGTCCCGAGCGCGATCGCGAGCGAGAACGACGCCGCGACGGGCGTCGAGAAGGCCCCGGGCGCGTCGGATCGGCCGAGCGGAGCGGCCGCGGAGGCGGCGCCCCCCGCGCCGGGTCTCCTCCCGGACGCCTGGATGCAGACGCTCGAGTGGCGCTCGATCGGCCCCGCGACCATGAGCGGGCGGATCGTCGCGCTGGCGGTCGTCGAGAGCGACCCGACGACCTGGTGGGCGGCGACCGGGGTCTTGCCGAGACGACCGGCGAGCACCTGGGCGATGGAGAAGACACCGACCTCGGCGAGGAGGTGGAGCCCGACCGGCAGCCCGAGGCCG
>JAUIEL010000211.1 GCA_030428825.1 bacterium | reverse complement strand
CGTCCTCCGCCGCGGCGAGCGCCTCGTCGTCCCGGCCGAGCGCGAGGAGGAGCCGGCTCTCGACCGTCCGCGCCCTTCCCCACGCCGCCGCGCGCACCCGCGCGAAGACCGGTTCGAGGGCGTCCGGTCGCGCCTCCGCCCCCTCGCGCCGCCGCGCCGCCTCGAGCGCGTCGGCGACCGCCGCCAGCCGCTCGTCGTCGTCCCCGTCGGTCAGGACGGTCCGGACGACGCGCGCGTCGAGGTTCTCGTCGTCGAGCGCCAACGCGGAACGCGCGACCTCGAGGCGTCGCCCCCGCCTCGAGGTCGCGAGCGCGACGTGCGCGAGGGTCTGCGCCGTCGCGCTCGGCGGCACCACCGCCGCCAGCGCGGCGCGCGCCGCCTCCCGTTCGTCGGGATCGGAGAGGAGCGGCACCAGCTCCTCGGCGATCCGCGGGTCGACGTGGCGGAGGACGAGCGCGTGGAGGAAGGCGTGCGCGGTCATGTCCGGTCCGATCCGGTCCGTTGCATCGGTCTTCGTCGGGGAGGCGGGCGGTCCGGACGAGCGTACGCGAGCCGCCCCCGCCGCGTCTCGCGTGACGTCGGCGGGGGCGGGGACGCGGGCGACTCAGCGGACCGCGAGCGGGAAGACGAGCCGCGGGGCGCCGCCGTCCGAGCGGAGCGGCCACGGCACCGTCGGGTCGCTCAGGTCGAGGAACCACGCGTTCCCGTCGATCGGCAGGTCGACCGACGCCGCCGTCGCGAGGCCGTCGGTCGTGGCCGCCGGACGCGGCGCCGTCCCCTCGACCCAGACCAGCCCGGCCGGCGTCGACGGGAGCCACGCCAGCGAGCCCGCCGCGATCGCCCGGTCGTACGCGATCGGACCGACCGGCAGCCTCGAGATTGCCCCGAACGTCGACAGATCGATCTGGATCAGCTCCTGGTCCGCCGTCTCGCGCGATCCGTCGAGGTCGAGCACGCACGCGATCCGCCCGTCGACCGGGTTCGGCGTGACCGAGCGGATCCTCGTCTGCGGCCCGACCGCGATCGGCGAGGAGGTCGGCGAGAACGCGGTCAGCCGCGCCGCCGCGGACGGGTTCGCGCCGTCGAACAGGAAGAGGCTCTCGATCGACTGCTCGCCCGGCGGCGCGTCGGTCAACCGCGCGGTCAGGAGGTAGAGGCTCTCGAACACGCCGCCGCCGCCGATCCGCCGCACGCGGTAGAAGTCCGGCGTCTGCTCCTGGAACAGTCCGGCGTCGGTCCGGATCGACGGCGCGCCCGGCGGCGGCGCGACGCCCGGCGACGGCTCGAACGTGTCGCCGGTGACGTTGACGAGCGCCAGCGACGGTTCGCCCGTCACGTCGTCGCCGATCGACACCGCGTACAGGTCGAGGCGGTCGGTCGGGAGCAGCTCGTGGAGGTCGCGGAAGAAGAACCGCCACCGCCGGTCCGGCCCGAGGAACGACCCGCCGTACCCGACCGTCGGCCGGTCGTCCGCGGTCGCCGGCGACCACGGGCCGAGGAGGCGCGCCGAGAGGTTCCCGTCGTACCCGGGGCCGGAGATCGTCCGCGTCAGGTTCTCGGTCGCGCCCGTCGTCACGTCGACCACGAACTGGTCGCACGCGTCGGAGAGGAACGACTTCGCGAGCCCCTGGTGGAACAGCAGCCGCGTCCCGTCGTCGGTCAGGAAGAGACCGTTCGAGAACGGGAAGTGGTCGAGGTCGAACTCGCCGCCCGACGAGACGTCCGCCACGAGGTCGGGCACCGCGCCGAATCGGCCGCCGTCGGTCGTCACCGCGAACGGGATCGACAGCCCGCCGACCTCGCGCACGCCGGCGAACCGGCTGCCGTCGGCCGACAGCGCCGTCACCTTCGGCGATCCGTCGGTCACGTCGGTGCTCTCGCCGAGGCGCTGCCCGACGAAGCCGGTCAGGTTCGTGAACGTCACCGCGCCGGCCGGCGTCAGGTCGGTGAGCGCGAAGACGTTCTCGTTCGTCTCGCTCGTGCCGGCGACGAAGCACGCCGTCCGCCGGTCGAGGCTCGTCAGGAGCGTCCGGTCGATCCGATCGATCCCGGGCGTCGTCGAGGTCGGGAAGACCGCGCCGAGCGCCGAGCTGCCGTCGGCGGGGGCGAGGTGGAGCCGATCGGGATACGCCGCCTCGGACGCCTGCGGGTCGGTCGACGCGGGGATCGCGATCCAGTCCGCGCCCGCCGAGTCCGCGAGGAACGTCGCCCCCGACTCGAACGCCGCGCCGAACCCGACGCCGCCGGCCGGCGTCACCTCGACGATCGGCAGTCCGTTCGGGAACGCGCCGCCCGGCTCGAGACGGAGGAGGAACGCGCGGTCATGGACCGCCGTCGACTCGTCGAGGATCACCAGCGCGCGGTCGCCGCTCGGCGAGACCGCGACCTCGACCTCCCACGGCGAGCGCGTCGCCGTGCCGCGAAAGTCGCCGAACGACGCCGGGACGAGGTTCGTCACCGCGCCGCTCGTCTCGTCGACGAGGGCGAACCCGTACGCGGGCGGCGTCACCGCGCCGTCGCGCCAATGCAGGAGCTGTCTTCCGCCCGGCAGGCGGAGGCGCGGGAACTCGAGGTTCTCGCCGTCGAACGCCGGCCGGACCCCGGTCCGGAACTCCGGCTCGGGCGCCTCGGCGTGGAGCGCGCCGAGGAGCGCGTCCGCGGAGAGCCCGGGCGGCGCGCTCCGGTCGACGAGCTCGGACGGACCGGCGAGCCGGATCGCCCAGACGTCGAGCGCGGAGGACGCGAAGCCGGCCGCCGGATCGAACGACGGGAGCGTCCCGCCGCCGAGGTCGTCCGAGACGAGCGTCCCGACCGTCAGCCGCTCGGCGAGCGTTCCGGCCGGCGCGCCGACCGCCTCGGCGTGCGTGACGACCGCGGGGTGCCGCGGCGGCCCGAACGCGAGGGTCACGCCGTTGCCGACCTCGAACGCGCCGTCCGCCGGATCGATCGCGACGACCTGGAGGTGCAGCTCGATCTCCGCCGAGAGCGGGAGGACGACCGGCGTCGACGGCCCGTACGGCAACCCCGGCGCCGTCGCCGGGTCGAGGTCCCGGAAGAGCGCGACCGGCGGCACGGTCCCGTGCAGCGCGAACGATCCGCCGGCGCCGAGGCGGAAGAACGGCGCGGGGTCGCTCGCGACGAGCTCGCCGTCGGCGAGGCCCAGCCCGCTCTCGATCGTCTCCGATCCGATGCCGTCGAAGACCGGATGCACCGGCACGAAGACCGTGTCGACCGCGACCGGCCGGAGGAACCACCCCGTCTCGACCGTCGCGTCGACGCCGATCGAGACGTGGATCGCGAACGGAGCGCCGGGCGGCCCGTCGACCGCGATCGACAGCGGCTCGAACGGTGCGAGCGGCACGATCGCGCCGTTCGGTCCGGAGACGCCGTTCACCGTCAGCGTCGGCGCGACGGCGGCCGCGGCGGGGAGCGACGCGGCGGCCGTGACGAGGAGCGCGACGAGCGGGGAGAGACGCATGGGGAACCTCCGGCGGATCGGACGTCCGCGTGACACAGGGGCTGCCCCACTGACTAGTCCGGGCCGGAGGTCGGTAACAGTCCCGCCGCCTCAATCCGCCTCGAAGTCGAACGACAGCGTTTCGGATCCGGAGGCGTCGAGCGCGAACTCGATCCGCTCGCTCTCGGCGCGCCCGACGCGGAGCTCGACCCAGAACGTCCCCGGGTCGAAGCCGAGGACGCGGAACGAGCGCGCGCCGTCGTCGAGCGGGATCGAGCGCGACGCGAAGAGGTTCCCGTCGTAGAACGTCACGCGCAGGACGAGCGGTCCGCGTGCCGCCGCGAGCGCGTGATCGAGCGTGAACGTCCCGGCGAACGGGACGCCGTCCTCGAGCGCCATCTCCCGCGGCGCCGCGAGCCCTCCGTCCGGGACCTCGACCTCGGCGTGCGCGATTCCGAGGTCGTGCGCCGCGCGCAGGCGGAGCGATCCGGCCGCGAACGTCCGGAGGGGCGCGATCCCCCGCGCGTCGGTCTCCGCCCACTGCGACCGCGTCCCGTCCTTCCCCCAGACCTGCGCCCCCGCCACCGGCCGACCGTCCTTGGTGACGCGCACCGGGACCGCGTGCGTCCGGAGCGCGACGTCGACGACGCGCTCGTCCCCCGGCGCGAGCTCGAACCGCTCCTCGAACGCGACGCCGGTCGACGGTCCGTCCTCGAACGATCCGACCAGGCGGCCGGCGCCGGCCGGGAGGTCCGCGATGGCGAACCGGCCGTCGTCCCCGGCGACGGCGGACCGGCTCGTCGTCTCTCCGGCGGCGTCGACGACCAGCATCTGCAGCCGCGCCGCGACCGGAGCGCCGTCGAGGGTCAGGCGCCCGCGGACCCGCGCCGGCGGGCCGTCGTCGTCCGCGAGCTCGACGCGCAGCTCGGTCGTCTCGCCGGCCGCGATCTCGAGCGTGCCGCGCCGCAGCGGACGCCCGGTCGGTGCGAGCGCGGCGAGCGCGGCGAGGCCGTCACCCGGGGAGCGGGTCGGCCGCACCTCGTAGCGATAGCGCCCGGCCGGGAGGTTCGGGACGTGGAGGTCGCCGCGGGCGTCGCTGGTCGCGAACCACGGCAGCTCCTCGTCGAGGACGTGGCGGTCGTCGCCGGCGTACGGGTCGAGGCGGAGGTGCAGCGTGACCGGCGCGGCCGGCGGGTTGCCGCGCGCCGAGAACCGCGCCGCCAGCGCGCCGCCTCCGTCGAGCGTCAGGTCGACCGTCTCCACTTCCGGGTCGACCTCCATGTAGGCGGCGGCGTACGCCGGGTGCTCGGCGCGGACCGTCCAGCGGTCGCGGTCGACCGGGGTCGGGCCGAGCCGGGCGCGGCCGTCGGCGTCGGTCCGGGCGGCGAGGAGGGCCGGTCGCTCGGTCGACGCGAACAGCGTGAGGCGCGCGTGCTCGACCGGCCGACCGGTCCGGAGGTCGATCACCCGGACGTCGAGCGTGCGCGGCGTGCCGATCCGGACGTCGAGCTCGGTCGTCCCCTCCCGCACGTCGACGGGGCGCGTCACGAGCCCGGTCGAGGGGCTCCGCGCCAGCAGCCGGTACGCCCCGATCGGCACCGCGTCGAAGACGAGCCGGTCCCCGTCGCGACGAGCCTCCGGCGCGGCGTCGGCGCCGACGACGTGGTCGCTCAGCTCGTCGAGGTCGAGCGACGGCCGCAGCCGGGCCTCGACGTCGGGGACGGTCGCGCCGTCCGCGTCGCGGAGCGTGACCGCCAGCGCACCGGTCGGCGGGAGCGCGATCGAGATCTCGGCGTCGTCCGTCGGGCCGACGCACGCGAACCGCTCCCCGGGCGCGCGGCGCGCCGCCGCGACGACGGCGCCGTCCTCGGGGAGCGGCGCGAGCGTGAACCGGCCGTCGACGTCGGTCACGACCTCGTGCGGCGCGACGACGACGCGGCCCGCCGGCGGAAGGACGCCGCCGATCACCGTCGCCCCCGCGACGGGCGCGCCAGCCGCGTCCCGGACGACGCCCGCGACCGCGCGCCCCGGCGGGAGGACGAGCGTCCCCGCGTCCCGCGTCGCGCCGTCGCCGCTCGGCACCGGCGGGAAGACGTGCGCCGGCCGGTCGGTCGCGTCGACGGCGAGGGTCAGCACGCCGCGCGGCGCCCGCTCGACGACGAAGCGACCGTCGGCGTCCGTGCGCGCGGAGGCGATCGGGAGCCGCCGCGTCTGCGCCTCGATCCACGCGGGCGGAGCGAAGACCGCGTGGTCCGCCGGGTCGCGATGGAGGCGGACGATCCGCGCCCCCTCCCGCCAGTGCTCCGCGCCGAACAGGGCGACCGGGAACGGCACGGCCGCGACGCGGACCCGCGCCCCTTCGATCGGACGGTCGTCCTCGTCGACGATCCGTCCGGTCAGCCGCACGCCGGCCGCGAGGACGACGTCGCCGAGGTCGGTCACCGCGCCCGGGCGGAGCGCCACGTCGAGCAGCCGGAGCGTCGCCCGCGCCCCCGCCGGATCGATCGACAGGGCGTGGACTCCCCGGGCGTGCGCTCCGGCGAGGGTGAACCGTCCGTCCGCGCCGGTCGACGCCCGCGCCGCCTCGAGGCGCGGGGCGGCCCCCGCCTCGCCGAACGCGAAGCCGACCTCGGCGACCAGCTCGCCCGGTCGCGCCTCGACCAGGGCGATCGGAGTCGCGGGGACCGGGGCGCCGTCCGGCTCGACCAGGCGGCCGGTGACGCCGGTGAGGCTCGCGACGTACGACGCCGGGAACGGCGCGCCGCCCTCCTCCGTCGGCGCGTCGACCGGCAGCGGCGCGGCGACGGTGGCGGCCGCGGGGACGCGCGCTGGCGCGACGACCGGGAAGGTCGCGGTGGCGCGCTCCGCGTCGACGGTGACCGGAGGGGTCGCCGCGGGGACCGGCAGCGGCCCGCCGTCGAGGGAGAGGAGCCACGCCGCGCCGGCCGCGAGGACGGCGCCGCCGGTCAGGATCGTCTTGTTCGCCACGAGCGTTCCTCCCACCAGGGCGGGGACGGGCGCCGCGGCCGCCGACCCGGGCGCGCCGGCGCGCGCCAGCACCTCCGCCCGAGCCGCCGCGAGCGCGCGACGGGATCCGAGGAGGAACGCGAGGGACGGGAGGAGCGACGCCGGGAGCGCGCGTCGCAGCCGCTCGAGGCCGCGGTGGAGCTGCATCCGCACCACCCCGGGACTCCGGCCGCTCCGGCGCGCGAGGTCGACGCCGCGGGCCTCGTCCCGGAGCCGCGCCTCGACGAGCGGCCGGTACCGCTCGGGGAGGGCCCGGAGCGCGCGTTCGACCTCTCCTTCCAGCTCGCGTTCCGACACCAGGTCGGCCGGGTCGCGGGGGAGGGGGAGGTCGACGCGTTCCGGGTCGGGCGTCCGGCCGCTCCGCCGGCGCGCCCACGCGGCGTGGCGGACCAGGATCCCGGTCAGCCACGGCAGGAGGGGGCGGGCCGGGTCGTACGCCGACGCCTTCTCGATCGCGGTCAGGAACGTCGCCTGCACCAGGTCCGGCGCGGTCTCCCGGGCGCCGGCGACGTGCCGCGCGATCCGCAGGAGGGTCGGCGCCGCGCGGTCGAACACCCGCCCGAGGGCGTCGGCGTCGCCGGCGTCGCGATAGCGGAGGAACTGGCTTTCGAGGTCCATCTCTCGCATTCCACCGGGGATCGACGCGAGCGCGGGAAACGCAACGCGGAATCCCCGGGAAAGGCGAGGGCGGTCGGCCGGACCTCGAAGCGGCGCCGTCGGAGAGGGGGGGCGGCGCCTCCGCGCGTGCCCTCACCGACGGGCGGTCGGGCGACGGGCCGTCACGCGAACTCGCGCCGGTGGACGGCCGGGGCCCGGCGCCGCAGGCCGGCGAGGACCTTCCGCGCGAGCTCGGTCGGCGCGTACGGCCGGGTGACGAAGTCGTCCGCCCCGACGAGCGACGCCTCCAGGAACGGCCGCTCGGTCGCGTCGTCCAGGACGAGGACCACGAGCGGCGTGCCGTGGTCGCTCGGCACGCGGAGGCGGCGGCAGAGCTCGATGCCGTCGTGCGGACCGAGCGCCACGTCGAGCACGATCACGTGCGGCCGGAGGGCGCGCGAACGGGCCATCGCCTCGCCCGGCGTCGCCGCCTCCTTCACCCGGAAGCGCGCCTCGGAGAGGGCGAGGGCGGCGGGGCGGCGCAGGCTCTCCCGGGCGCCGACCACGAGGGCGGTCATCGGGTCGGGCGAGGACGGGTCCCCGAGGGGGTCGCGCGGTCTCCACATGGCACGTTCTCCTTCCGGAAGGCTCATCGGCGCGGTTTCGGGGGGCGGCCGGAAAAAATGTCCGCGGCGGACGATCCGCCCGCCGCGGCCCGGGGCCGGCCGTCCGTCCGCGCGACGAGGCTCATTCGCAGTCGACCCACGGTTCGCCGTGGCCGCCGGCGGTCGCGAGGATCCAGAGGGCGTGCAGCGGGACGAGCACGACGTCCGCGGCGAGGGCGAACGGCGTGGCGAGGGTCGCGACGGCCGCCTTCGGGGGGCCGTCGACGTCCGACCAGACGTTCCGCGTCGCGCAGCAGCCGGTCGTGAGCGGCGGGAGGGCGAGGGCGGCGAGGGCGAGCAGCGTCCGGACGGTGGCGCGGCGGGAGCGGTTCATGGCGGGTCGACCTTCGTCTTCTCGAAGGGAGGAGAGGAAGCGATCGGGATCCGACGACGCGTCGGGCTCGGTCGACGTCGGATCACGTCGCGTGCCGAGGGCGGGCGCCGAGCCTCCGGGGCGAGGCAACGACTTACGACCGATCGAGCGCGCGGGAGCGGCATCCGATGGACAGGGGGGTGGACGGCGGATGCGCGGCGGCGGCCGGGCGGGGGCGCCCTGCCGAATCCACGGTCCGGGTTCGCTCGCGACCGGCGGAGGCCGTATCGTGCGGGGATGCGACGCCTCCTCCTCGTCTCGACCTCCACGACCCACGGGACCGGCTACCTCGACCACTGCGCCGACGAGGCGCGGGCGCGGTTCGAGGGGTGCGGCCGGGTGCTGTTCGTCCCGTACGCCCTCCACGACCGCGACGGGTACGCCGAGAAGGCGCGCGAGCGGTTCGCGACGATGGGGCTCGGGCTCGACGCGCTCCACACCGCGCTCGACCCGCACGAGGCGGTCGCCGAGGCGCGCGGGTTCTTCATCGGGGGCGGGAACACGTTCCGGCTCCTGAAGACGCTGCAGGACCTCGGGGTCGTCGACGCGATCCGGCGGCGCTGCCTCGAGGACGGCGTGCCGTACATGGGGACGTCGGCCGGTTCGAACGTGGCGACCCGCTCGATCCACACGACGAACGACATGCCGATCGTCTGGCCGTCGACGCTCGACGCGCTCGGCCTCGTCCCGTTCAACCTGAACCCGCACTACCTCGACCCGGACCCCGGCTCGACGCACATGGGGGAGACGCGCGAGACGCGGATCCGCGAGTTCCACGAGGAGCACGACGTCCCGGTCCTCGGGCTGCGCGAAGGGGCGATGCTGAAGGTCGACGGCGACCGCGCGGCCGTCGTCGGCGAGCGGGGCGGGCGGCTGTTCCGGCGGGGCGCCGACGCGGTCGAGGTCGCGCCCGGCGAGTCCGTCGACTTCCTCCTCGCCTGAAGCGGACGGCGAACCGGCCGTGTGGAACCACCTCCGCGCGACGGCGCTCGCGGCGCTCGTCTTCGTCGCGGGGATGGTCTGGCTGGCGTCGACCGAGCTCTCGCCGCCCGCGCCGGCGCCGCGGGACGCGCCGCCGGACGTCTTCTCGGCCGCGCGCGCGATGGACGTCGTCTCCGCGCTCGCGGGCGCGCCGCGGCCGCCGGGGACCGACGCGCACGCGCGGGCCCGCGCGACGATCGTCGAGGCGTTCCGCGCGCACGGGCTCGAGCCCGAGGTGCAGGAGACGACCGTCGTACGCGACACGACGTCCGGCGGCGGGCGGAAGCGCCTGCACGCGGCGCGCGTCGCGAACGTCGTCGCGCTCCTGCCCGGGACGGGCGGCGGCGGGAAGGCGGTCACGCTCGCGGCGCACTACGACTCCGTCGCGACCGGGCCGGGCGCCGGCGACGACGCGGCCGGCGTCGCGGTGCTGCTCGAGACGCTGCGCGCGCTCCGGGCCGGGCCGCCGCTGCCGCGCGACGTGCTGTTCGTCTGCACCGACGCGGAGGAGGTCGGGCTGATGGGGGCCCGCGCCTTCGTGAAGGAGCACCCGCGGCGCGACGACGTCGGCGTGGTGCTGAACTTCGAGGCGCGCGGCCGCCGCGGCCCGTCGGTGATGTTCGAGACGAGCCCCGGGAACGGCGGACTCGTCCGGACGTTCGCGGCCGCCGCGCCGCGCCCGGTCGCGAACGCGGCGAGCGCCGAGGTCTACCGGCGGATGCCGAACGACACCGACCTCTCGATCTTCATGGACGCCGGGACGGCGGGCTTGAACTTCGCGTTCTTCGGCGACGTCAGCCACTACCACACGGCGCTCGACACGCCGGACCGGCTCGACCGCGGCAGCCTGCAGGCGCACGGCGACGCGGCGCTGGCGATGACGCGGGC
>JAUIEL010000210.1 GCA_030428825.1 bacterium | reverse complement strand
CCGTCTCAAGGCGCCGTCGGTCCGCATCGTCGCGCCGATCCCGGGGAAGTCGACGATCGGCATCGAGGTCCCGAACGCCGTCCGCGAGACGGTCTGCCTCCGCGACCTCGTCACCGCGCCCGAGTACCAGTCGCAGAACTTCGCCATCCCGGTCTTCCTCGGCAAGGACGCCGCCGGGCGCCCGCTGATCGAGGACATGGCGAAGATGCCGCACGCGCTGATCGCCGGCGCGACCGGCGCCGGCAAGTCGGTCTGCCTGAACACGCTCATCATGTCGGTGCTGTACACGCGGACGCCCGACCAGGTGAAGATGATCCTGATCGACCCGAAGATGGTCGAGCTCTCCCTGTTCGAGAACATCCCCCACCTCATGTGTCCGGTCGTGCGCGACATGAACCGCGCCGCGCAGATCCTCGAGTGGGCGGTGTCGAAGATGGACGAGCGGTACGCCATCCTCGCCGACGTCGGCGCCCGGAACATCTTCTCGTACAACAAGATCGACGAGCAGACGAAGCGCGAGAAGCTGAACGTCCCGGAGGACGACGAGCACTTCGAGGCGCGGATGCCGTTCATCATCATCGTCGTCGACGAGCTCGCCGACCTGATGATGGTCTCGGCCAAGGAGGTCGAGAACTACATCACGCGGCTCGCGCAGAAGTCGCGCGCCGTCGGCATCCACATCATCCTCGCGACCCAGCGCCCGTCGACCAACGTCATCACCGGCCTGATCAAGGCGAACATGCCGACGCGCGTGTCGTTCCAGGTCGCGTCGAAGATCGACTCCCGCGTCGTCCTCGACCAGAACGGCGCGGAGAAGCTCCTCGGCTCGGGCGACATGCTCTACATGCCGCCGCGCACCTCGATGATCGTCCGCGCCCAGGGCGCGTTCATCACCGACGAGGAGATCAAGGGCGTCGTCGACTTCGTGAAGACGGAGTCGCCGTTCTACGCCAAGGAGCTGGTCCAGAAGAACGTCCAGGCCGCGGTCGACCCACGCGAGGTCGACGACCTGTACGAGCAGGCGGTCCGCTTCATCATGGAGACGAAGCGCGGCTCCGCCTCCCTGCTGCAGCGGAAGTTCGCGATCGGCTACACGCGCGCGTCGCGGCTGATCGACCTGATGGCCGAGGACGGGATCCTCGGCGAGTACCGGAACGCTCAGGCCCGCGAGGTCCTGATGACGGTCGAGGAATACGACGAGCGGAACCGGGCCCGCGACGACGAGTGACGCGGGGCCGGCTCTCCGGCGAGGAGGATGGACAGTGGTGGATCCGACGCTTGGTCAGGCGACGACGGACGGCACGTGGTTCGGCGCGGCGCCGACGATCATCGGGGTGCTGCTCGCGGTCTTCTGGGCGGTCCTGCTCTTCCTGAAGCAGCCGGTCGAGCGACTGCACCTCCGGCTGATCGGGCTGGGGTGCCTCGTCCTCGTCCTCTCCGCGCTGCTCGGCTACAACGGCGAGGGCGGCCGGATCGGGGCGGGGATCGCGACCAGCCTCGAGAACACTCCGCTCGGCGGGTTCGCCTTCTTCCTGCTGATCGTGGCCGCGCTCCTGTCGGCGCCGGTGGCGACCGACTGGCTGTTCGTCCCCGAGATCACGCGCTGGCGGTCGGGGCAGTCGCTCCGTGAGGCGCCGGTTCGCGGGAGCGTCGGCCGATACCAGGTCCGCGGCGGGTTCATGCACGACGACGTCGCGCCGACGGACGCCGCGCCGACCGTGGGCGCCGGGAGCGCGGTGCTCGACGCTCCCGCGGAGGCCGCGCCGCTCGCGCAGCCGGAACCGGGGCTCGAGCCGCGGGTCGAGGAGGAGGAGCTCGCCGATCGCGCCCCGGCCGACGATCCGGCCGTCGAGGCCGCCGCGCCGGACGTCGCGGAGTCGGAGGACGAGGTCGGCTCGGAAGAGGACATGCCGTGGTACATGCGCCGTCGCGCCCGCCGCGAGCCGAGCCCGGACGACGAGCTGGCGGACCGGCGCGAGGAGCCTCGGTTCGCCGATCGCGACGACGAGCTGCTCGTCGCGGACGACGCGTGGGGGAGCGACGCGCCCGAGGAGGAGGTCGCCACGGTCGTCGAGGAGCGCGAGGAGACGAACGACGACTCGTGGGACGGCACCTGGGCGTCCGAGCCGGTGCGCGAGGAGGAGGTGCGGGACGCCGCCGGTGCGTGGGACGCTCCCGCGGCGGCCGCCGAGCCCGAGGCCGCCGAGCCCGAGGTCGACGCGCCCGAGGCGGAGGCGGTCGCAGAGTCCGCCGCCCCCGGCCCGGAGGTCGACGTCGCGACGGGCGAGCCCCGCGAGGTCGAGGCCTCGATCGAGGAGGCGACCCTCGCCGACGACGGGTGGGGGACCGCGCCGTTGACCGAGGAGGTCGAGGTCGACGACGACTGGTCGACGACCGGCGACGAGGCGGAGGTCGACGAAGCGGTCGAGGCGTGGACCGACGCGCCGACGGAGGAGGTCGAGGACGTCGAGGCGGCCGCGGAGGAGGTCGAGGAGGTCGAGGCGGCCGCGGAGGAGGACGAGGACGACGAGGAGGAAGAGGACGAGGACGAGGACGAGGAAGGCGAGGAGTTCGAGTTCGAGGACGAGGAGTTCGAGGAGGCGGAGGCCGACGAGGACGAGGCCGACAGCGACGACGAGGAGTTCTCGGACGAGGTCGACGCCGTCGAACTCGCGGCCGGGGACGAGGAAGAGGAGGCCGACGAGGAGGCCGACGAGGAGGAGTTCGAGGACGCGGAGGTCGACGAAGAGGTCGAGCTCGACGCGGACGAGGAGGTCGACGAGGGCGAGGCCGAGGAGGTCGCGCCCGGGGTCGTGGCGTCGGAGGACGCCGGGGCCGAGGAGGCCGACCCCGAGCCGGCTCCCGCCCCCCGGGAGGTCGCCCCCGAGGACGCCCTCTACTTCCAGGCCGGTGACCTCGTGGTCTCCTCCCAGCGGGCGTCGATCTCGTTCCTCCAGCGTTCGCTCGGCATCGGCTACTTCCAGGCCGCGAAGCTGCTCGATCGCCTGCAGGCGGAGGCGGTGATCGGCCCGTATACCGGCGCCGTGAACCGGGACGTCCTGATGACCGTCGAGGCCTGGGAGGGCCACAAGGACGCCTGACGCGCCCGGGCCGGCCCGAGGAGTCGGCCCGACCGGATTCGCTCGGGCGACACCGCGCCCCCGTTGCGCGCGCGGGGACCGGGGCGTACACTCCATGCGGGTTCTTTAGAAGAAGACCCCCTCGACCGTGTGCCTCCGGGCCGAAGCGTCCGCCACCACCCTTTCCCGAGAGATCCACCGAGTTTCGGCAGGTGGAGAGAGGGACGGCGCCGCGATCCGGAGGGGGCGGGTCCGGGTTCCCCTGCCCGGTCCGTCCGCCACGTGAAGAGGGCACCAGGAATCGCATCCGGGAACACGACATGCACCGCCGCGGAACGGGCCCCGCCCCCGCCGTCTCCGTGCTCGTCCCCGTGCTCGACCCGAGAGACCTCGACGGTCTCCGGCGGCGCGTGGGAGCACTGTCCGCCTCGCTCGCGAGGACCGTCGCCTCCTTCGAAATCGTCGTCGTCCTCGACGGCCTCCCCGACGACCCGCTGGGCGAGTCGCTCCCGCCCGGGGTGCTCGTCCGCCGTCGCGCGCGCCGCGGCGGCCGGCGGGTGGCGCTCCTCGAGGCGGTCCACCTCTCGTCCGGCGTCGTGCTCGTCGTCGTCGAGGGGCGGGCGCTCCTCGACGACGCGCGCCTCCGTTCCCTCCTGAACCTCATCAAGGGAGGGGTCGACCTCGTCACCGGCGTCGACGTCGCGCCGACCGCCGGCGCGCTCGCGCGGCAGGTCGCTCGGGGCGTCGCCTGGGTGCGCGGTCGCTTCGGGCTCTCCGGCGGTCTCCGGGCGTTCCGGCGCCACGCGCGCGTCGCCGCGCTCGTCGGCCCGCGGCCGTGGCGCGCCGCCGCGAGTCGGTTCGCCGCCGTCGCCGTTTGACCCGCTCTCCGCCCTCGGTCCTCGTCGCGTCGACGAACCGCCGGCGCGAGGCGAGGGGACGTCGCGGCCCCGAGTGACTTCTTCGACGGTCTGCTACGCTGGCCGGATGGCGGACTCCCTGGACAAGCGGGCGCAGGCGCGCGCCCTGGTGACCCTGCAGCGGAACCTCGACGGCGTCGAGACGGTGGAGGGGTTCGTGCTGGCGGTCGGGAAGGAACTCGTGCTCCTGCACGTCGTGGACGACTTCCACCTCGACGGCTACCGGATCGTCCCCCGAAGCCAGGTCGAACGGGCGCGGCACAGCGCGGTCGAGCGCTACCGGGCCGCGATCCTGAGAGCGGAGAAGGTGCTCGGCCGGATCGGGATCGAGGGCGAGATCGACCTCACGGACTGGAACGCGACGTTCAAGTCTCTGAAGGCGCGCGGCGAGAACGTGATCGTCGAGGACGAGCGCGAGGAGTCGGAGGAGTTCGTGATCGGGCGGATCGAACGGGTGAACAAGAAGAGCGCGGCGATCCGCGGCTTCGACGCCCTCGGTCGCTGGGACGCGGAGACGACCCGGTTCAAGTACGTCGACGTCACCTCCGTCACGTTCGGCGGCGAGTACGTGACGACGTTCACGAAGTACCTGCTCGACTCCTGACGCGGCGGGGAGCGGCCCCCGCTCCCCGCGTCAGCGCTCGATGTCGTCGGTGACGAAGCGCTCGAACATCCGCACGAACGCCGCGTCCTCCTCCTTCCCCTCGAGCGCCATGTTCCGGAGCGCGGCCTCGATGCACTCCCGCACCTCGGCGTTCGAGTCCTTCTCCAGGAGCTCGCGGAGGAGCGGCTCCGCCTCCTTCCGCTTCGTCGCGCCGAGGACCCAGACGGTGATGCCGCGGACGTTGCCGTTCCGGTCGCCGAGCTTCTTCTCCAGGCGCGCGAGGATCTCCCCGTCCTCGTCCGGCAGCTCGGCGGCCGCGACGATGGTCGCCAGCTCGACCTGCTGGTCCTTGCTCCGCTTCAGCTCCTTCAGGATCGCCTCGCGGACCCGCTCGTCGTGCGGCGAACTCTTGGCGAGGGCGCGCGGGAGTTCCTTCGCGAGGACGGTCTTCGGCTTCCGCTTCCACATCTTGAGGAGCGTCGGCACCGCGGCCGGGAGTTCGAGGTGCTCGATCGCGACGATCGCGTGCTGGACGATCTGCACGCTCTTGTCCTTCAGGAGGTCGGTCAGGATCGGGAGCGCGTCGTAGTTCCCTTTCTGGGCGAGGGCGTCGATCGCGGCGACCCGGGTCGCGGCCATCTCGCGGGCCTCGGTCAGGTCGAACAGGAAGTCCCGCGCCTCGACGTTCGCCATGCCGCCGAGCTCGGCGATCGCCGGGTCGCGCCGTTCGGAGTTCCGTTCGCGGGCGAGCTCCATCAGCTCGCGCAGCCGCCGCGTCTCATCCTCGTCGACCCCCTTCGAGACCGCCTTCTCGGCCATCGTCATCATCTTGAAGATCTCCTGGAGCGAGGCCTGGTACGCCTTGCGCGCCAGCACCAGGCGGCCGGGGGAGATCAGGACGTGCTGCGGGGAGATGACGGAGTCCTTGCCGACGAACTCCTCGCTCGCCCTGATCTCGACCTTCAGGTGCTCCTTGCACGTGAGGGCGCCGAACCGCGCGCACGCCTGGATCATCTCGTCGCCGATCGCCTCGGCCCTCGTCTCGTGGGTCTCGGTCGAGGCGATCAGGCAGACGAAGTCGCGCGAACGCTCGACGAACGCCGGGTCGCGGTAGAGGCGGAGCGCGGTCGAGTCGCTCGCGACCTCGCCGTCCATGTTGAAGCAGAGGAGGACCGGGACGTTCCGCTCCTTCGCCTTCGCGAACGCCGCGTCGTAGTCGCGTTCCCAGTGGACGCCGTCGGCGAGCAGGCCGAGCCAGAGCAGGAGGATGGACATGGGGGGCTCCTTCGTCGTACCGATCGGACGTCGCGGGCCCGCTCGGCTTCCCTCGTTCTTCTCTTCGAGACGAACGGCGCGGAGAGGGCCGGCGTTGACCGGAAACTCGGTTTCCGCCGCCTTCGAGCGTCAGGATCCGTCCGACTCCGCCCGGCCGCGATGGATCGACAGCCAGTAGTCGAAGTTCCCGGGGAGGTGACTGGTGTGCGGGGCGAACTGCATCACGTGGCGCAGGACGCCGACCGGGTCGACGAACACCAGGACCGGCATCTCGGTCCTCGCGGCCTCGTCGCCGTGCTTCCGGAGGTCGGTGACCTTGTCGTGGACGACGATCGAGACGTCGATCTCCGCGTCCGCGAGCTGCCGCTCGAGCTCGGCGCGCTCGTCCGGGTGGTCGCCGACGAACGACGGGATCGCGAGGACGCAGCGGGCCTCGTAGCCGCCCTTCCAGAGCAGGTCGGTCGCCGACTGGGCGGTCCGGAACGCGATGTACATGCGCCGCCGCCGCTCGAACGCGACCGACTCCTCGTCCCCGATCTCCTCGATCTCCTCGTCGGTCGGTCCGGGGACCCACGCCACGACCGTCCCGCGCGGGGAGAGCGGGACCCCGCGGACGGGCCGGTTCGCCAGCCCCTCGGCGAGCGTCTCCCCCTCGCGTTCGAGCGTCAGGCCGCGCGTCCTCGGCTCGATCGCGCCGAGCGCCCGCTGCCGGTCGAGCGTCTCGATCGTCGGGCGCTCGACCCGGTACGCGCCGAAGCTGGAGCCGAACCCGATCGTCCCCTCGACCGGCTGGCCGTCGGCGGAGTGGTACGAGCCGATGAGCCGGCCGTTCACGTATGCGACGACCAGCGGGCCGTCGACCAGCAGCTCGAGGAGGAACGACGTCGAGGGGTGCTCGAACTCGATCTTCTCGCCGACGGTCTGACCGGCGCCGGGCGACTCGCCGTCGCGCACGGCGTGGAGGCTCCCCCAGACCGAGTCGAGCTCGGCCGCGTTCTCCTTCTGGCCGATCGAGTACATGTAGTCGCCCCCCGAGAACTCGAAGCGGACGTTCCGGTCCCGCCGGGTCCAGCCGACGGCGACGCACCCGTCGACGAACGTGGTGGTGAACTGGACGCGCGCCGTCACCCGCCAGCGGCCGGGCGGGATCCAGTCGGTGGTCCGGACGAACGCGTGCCGGTAGTGGGCGGCGCGGTCGAGCTGGCCGGTGTCGTCGCGCGGCTTCTTCCGTCCGACGTGGATCCCTCCCTCGGCGTCGGCGTACCAGAGCTCCTCGACCCGGTGCTCCTCGTACCCCGTGAACCCGTCCTCGGTCAGCCCGAGCCACGCGACGTTCCGGGCCGCGGGCTCGAACGGCGCCGCGCGGTCGGTCGGCGGCGGGCACGGAGCGGACGACTTCGGGTCGAGGCCGAGGCGACGCGCCAGGAGGGCGTGGTCGGCGGCGAGGCGGGCGGCGGTGAGCGGTCGGCCGGCGGCGGCGTGATGGTCGGCCGCCTCGGCGAGCAGGTCGAGGTGGGCCCGGACCCGCGGCCAGACGGAGAGCAGGGGCGACGGTCCGGCCTCCGGGACGTCGTCGCGCGGCACCCGCCGCCGCGTCTCGCTCCGGAGGACCCACGCCGGCTGCTTCTCGCCGACGGACTCGAGGAGGTCCGCCAGCGCGAGCGCCCGCACCGTCGACCACTCGTCGATCTCGAACGCCCAGACCAGGGCGGTCGCCGCCTCGCGCGACCAGCCGTACGCGAGGAGCAGCTCGCCGGCGCGCGCGGCCTGTCCCTGCCCGAACCACGGCTCGGCCCGGTTCCGGCTGAACTGCCAGGTCGGCGCGTCGAGCACGCGCCACGGCGGCTCGCCCTTCCGCGGCACCGTGTTGTAGCGCGACTTCGCCCACGGCTTCGGGTCGAGCCAGAAGAACCCCCGCACGAACGCGTCGAACGCCTTGGCGAACGCGTCGAACCCCTTCGGTCGGCCGGCCGCGCCGTCGGCGAAGCACGACGTGAACCACGCGATCGGGTTCCGGCGCCCCTTGCTCGCGCACTGCTCCTGGTAGAGCGAGAGGCGGTCCCGGAACAGCCGCCGCCCGTTCTCCTCCCAGGAGTTCAGGTAGACGAACAGCGCGTAGCCGGCGACGTAGTTGTCCCGGTAGTCCTCGATCGTCCCCTCGATCAGCTCGGTCAGCTTCTCCTTCCCGCCGTACCCCTTCCGCATCGTCTGGTCCATCGCGCCGGTGTCGGCGTCGTTCTCGATGAACGTCGCGTCGCGCATCGCGTCGTACGAGCCGGCCGTCCAGACCGCCTTCCCCTCCGTCAGCCACGCCGGCAGCCCCGGGAAGACCGCGCCGTCGAAGCGGTGGGTCAGCTCGTGGGTGAGGCCGCGACCGAGCGCGGGGATGCTCGACGCGTTGAACCGGACGACGGTCAGGTCGCCGGACTGGAACCCGCCGGCCCACCAGTACGGCACCCCCTCGGCCTCGAGCCCCTCCGCCTCCGGCACGATGCGGACCGTGCCGCGGCGCCCCTCGAACGGATCCCGCCCGAACAGGTCGACCAGCCGCGCGTGGTGCAGCTCGATCGTCTTCGCCGCGCCGACCAGCGTCTCCCAGCCGCAGTTCGTCTCGATGCGGTAGCGGCCGTTCTCGGAGAGGGCGATCCCCGGGTCGCCGAACGACCCGTGCGCGCGCGTGAAGGCGAGCCGCTCCTCGAGCGTCATCTCCTCCAGCGCGTCGATCGTGAGCGGCGCCCCGCGTTCGATCCCGAGCCGCTCGCGCGCGCGCCCGAGGAGGTCGGCCGCCTGCTCCTCGATCACCTCGAGGTCGGGCGGCTCGGGGCCCTTCAGGTCCTTCAGGCCGGTCTGCCGGGCGAGCCCGCGGAGCGCGCGCGCCGCCTCGATCGCGGTCTTCGTGTCGCCGGCGCCGAGCGCGTCCTGCGCGAGCCGCTTCAGCGCCTGCACCACCGGCGCGTGCGCGTCCCGCCGCGGGGCGCAGGCGTCGTTCAGCGCGCGGCCGTGCTTCGCCCACGTCCCGGGCGCCGCCCGCGCCAGGTCCCAGGCGAGGAGCCGGGCGAAGCGCGGGAGGAGCGGCGCGCCGATCGAGCGGGAGCGGCCGCTCTTCCGGGCGAACGCCGCGAGCTCGGCGATCGCCGCCGCCCGCGACGCCGGGAGCCGTTCGAGGTACGGCGCGTCGGCCGGGAGGAGGTCGCGCCACTCGCGCGGCGCCCGGACCTTCCCCCGGTCGTCGGCGGCCGCCGCGAACAGGACGTGCGCCCACGAGGTCCGGAGGTCGACGTCGTCGCCGCACGCCTCGAGCGCGCGGACGAGCAGCTCCGGATCGGAGGGGCGGTGCCAGAGCGCGTTCGCCAGGTGTCGCCGCGCCTCGTCGTTCCTCCCCGCCTCGAGCGCCCGCTCGGCCGCCTCGAGCGCCGGTCGCGCGGGGTCACCGTCCCGCGCCGTCGGCGGCGGCCCCTCGGGGACGACCTGGGCGACGGCGGACGAGGCGAGCGCGAGGGCGACGGCGAGGGCGGTCTTCATCCGGCCGAGGATACTCGCGGACCGAGCGGCCGTCACCGGACGCGCCGACCGCCGGCGCGGGGACGGTCAGTCGCGGTGGAGGGCGCGGGCGACGGCGGGGACGAGCAGGTCGGCGGCGACGGCGTGGCCGGCGGCGCTCCAGTGCCCCTCGCGGAGGTACGGGTCGTCGCCGTCCCGGGCGGCCTCCTCGAGGCGGTCGATCGGGTCGAGGACGACGAAGCCTTCCTCGCGGAGCCCGGCCGCGAGCCGGTCGTGGAAGCGCCGGCGCTCGAACCCGTCCCGCGCTGCCGCCGGGCGCGCCTCGACGAACCGGTCGAAGCGCCGCTCGTCCGCCTGCACCGCGGCCGGGATCAGGAGCACCACCATCGCGGCTCCGAGCGCGCCGCACCGCTCCCGCAGTCGGCCGAGCACGATCGAGAGGTGCGCCCGCCCGATCCCGACGTACGGCGGAGGGGAGCTCCGCAGCATCCCCGTCACCATCCGGTTCGCCGGGACGAACGGCTCGATCCAGCCGCGCCGGACCAGCCGCTCCTCCAGCCCGGGGAGGACGAGCTGCACCGCCGACGACGCGCCGAGCCAATACGCCGGCCGGAGCACCCCT
>JAUIEL010000209.1 GCA_030428825.1 bacterium | reverse complement strand
GGTGCCGGCGGAGCGCCTTCGCTTCGCCGGTCGCCTGGCGCATCCCCTTCAGGGCTCGGGCGATCCGGTCGCGGGAGAAGATCGCCTCGTCGAGCACCTCCGGCAGGTCCTGGAACTCGGCCGCCAGCGCGACGCTGTGCTCGGCGAGCTTCCCCGCGCCGTGACGGAGCGCCTGCGCCTTCTTCAGGAAGGCGCCGAGACGCCGCTGCGCGAGCACGAGCTTCCGAAACGCGTCGCCGTGGCCGGTCAGCTCGGCGAGGTCCCCCCAGTCCTTCGCCGCCGCCGCGGTGTCGTGGAGGTCGGTGCCGAGGAACTCGATCGCCTCCGACCAGGTCTTCTCGTCCGCGTCCCCGCCGTCCCCGCCGCCGGTCCCGACCGGCAGGTCGGAGAGCGCGTTCGCGAGCCCGTCCTTCGGCCGGCCGAGGACGACGCCGTCCGGGGTGACGAAGACGCGATCGAGGTAGCGCGCCTCCCGGCAGCGCCGCTCCTCCTCGGTCTCGGAGTGGCGGCGGAGGAAGTCGAGGTGCCCCTCCACGACGTGGCGCGTCGTCGACGCCCCGCCGCCTCCCCCGCCGCACGGCGTCTCCCCGAGCGCCCAGGTCCAGGTCGTCGCCAGCGCCTCCTCGCGCTCGGCGATGTCCTCCTGCCACGCGCGACGGTGGACCTCCAGCACCTCGCGCCAATACGCCGCCTTCTCGGGCCGGTCGGGATGGTCCTCGACGGCCGCGGCGATCCGCTCCTCGATGCCGCCGTTGGTGATCGAGCTCTTGCACTTCGAGTTCCACGCCCGGTACCGCTTCTCGCCCCACGCGGCGCGGACGTCGGCGAGGGCGGCCCGCCGCTGGTCGATGCTCTCCTGCACCGCGTTCCGGTCGGTCGTCTGCTTGAGGACGTTCACCCAGAGGCGGAACGTCCCGTCCGCGATTCGCGCCCGCGCGTCGGCGAGCTCCGCCTCGCGCTGGGCCAGGTAGGCGTCGATCGCCTCGCCGGAGAATCTCGCCCGGAGCGGGGTCAAGTAGTAGCTCAGCTCGCGCATCCGCGCCCGGTCGAGCTCCTGGCGGGCGTCGAACAGCAGGTCGTCGATCCGCTGGCGGGAACACGACGCGCGCAGCGGCGTGTGGTAGACGGAGACCGTCCCCTCCGCGTACTCGCGGTTCCGCTCGGCGCGGCGGCGCGCGACGTCGGCCGCGTACTGCTCGTAGCCGCGGATCGAACTCGTGAAGCCGAGCTCCTTCTTGTACTTCGTCTCCTCGCGGGACGTGAGCTTCGCGGCGAGCGCGTCGCGCCGGGCCCGGAGCCCCGCGAGCCCGCGCGCGTCCGGGTCCTCCGCCGTCCGCGCGGCGATCTCCGCGTCGAACTCGGCGAGCCGTGCGTTCCCCTCCGCGACGATCTCGCGCGCCGCCTCCTCCGCCCAGCGGACGTGGTCGGCGTTCGACTCGTCCTCCTTCCGCCGCTTCGCCTCGAACGTCTCCTCGGTCGCGAGGAGCGTCTCGATCCGGTCCCCGAGCTTCGCCATGTGGGCGGCGTTGTCCTCCGCGTACTCCCGCTGCGCGAGGAGGGCGGACTCGATCCGATCGAGGAACGGCTTCAGCACGCGCTCGGCGGTCTCGGCGCAGGTCGGGTGGTGCGCGCCGCCGGCGGGGACGTCCTCGGCGGCGGCCGGGAGCGAGAGGGCGAACAGGGCGGCGACGGCGGCGAGGCGGCGGGTCATCGGGCGGCTCCGGGACGGGCTCGGGCGGGAGGTGGAACGGCGCGCGGGCGGTCGCCGGGGATTTGGCGTCGGTTTTCGTTCGGCGGGCGAGACCGGGATGGCCTCCCCCCGGGGGCTATGATCGACCGGATCGGGATCGGAGAGGAGCGCTCCATGGATCGTCATGTCTCCGGGCGGCGTCTCGTCGCCGCCCTCGTCTCCTCGACGCTGGTCGCGGCGGTCGGGTGCGCGGCGGCGCCCCTCGCGTCGGCGCAGGTCGAGATCCGCTACTTCGGCCGGCCGAAGCTGACGACGCCGGTGACGAAGCGGGGCGGGGTCGAGACGAAGGCGTACGTCCTCGAGTTCACTTGGGTCGACCAGCGCGGGGAGAAGCACCGGGAGGAGCTCGACGTCGGGGTGGAGACGACGACCACGAACGCGGGGTCGAGCAGCTCCCGTTACGCCGGACGGGAGACGAAGTCGGTCACGTGGGAGACGGCGCCGTACTTCCGGGCGGCGTTCGAGGGCGACGAGAAGCCGTTCCGTCTGCGGGACGCGTGTCTCGAGGTGATCGAGCGGGACCCGCGGTTCCTCTGGACGGTCGGCCCGATCGTGGTCCGGAACGAGGCGGAGCGCGACGTGACGATCGTGCCGGTCCGCTGGCGGGACGCCGACGACGAGACGAGGACGGACGGGATCGAGTCGTTCACGGCAGAGGCGGCGCGCTCGCGGCGGGTGGTCGAGGGCGGGAAGCCGGTCCTCGCCAGTCGGTTCGTCTGCACGCTCGAGACCCCGGGCGGGCGGACCGGCCCGTTCGACTTCGCGTTCGACCCGCGACGGGAGGCGGCTCTCCAGGTGACGATCGAGGACGAGCTCCTGGCCCCGATCGTCTGTCTCCGGGCGGACGCCGCGCCGGAGCGGCCGTTCACGTACGAATGGACCGTCCCCGACCGGTGCGCGGCGATCGTGCGCGTGCGGCGCGAGTCGGAAGACGGTCGGCTCCGGGCGTCGATCCGGGGCGAGGACGGGCGCGGCGTGTCGGCGCTGCGGCTCTCGCCGACCGACTCGTCGATGGTTCTCGGGGCGGCGGCCGGCGAGACGCTGGTCGTTCGGATCGACGCCGAGGAGACGGCCGGGGCCGCGTTCCGCGTCGAACTCCTTAGGGTGCCGTACCTCGATCTGATGCTCGACCACGTCGGGCGGGCGATCCTGGAGAAGGGGCTCGAGTTCATCGGTCGGAGCGTGCTGGAGGACGACTTCGACTCGGAGCGGACGTCGCGCCGGATGGTCGAGGACCTCGCGCTCGAGAGCGTCCTCCTCGTCTTCGTTCCGGCGTTGATCGAGCTGGCGTCGTCCGATCCGCCGCTCGACTGGCGTCGTCTCGACGTCGTGGAGGCGGCGGACCGCGTCGACGCGTTCGGTGAGGCGGGCGTCCCGGGCGAGCTGGCGCTCGGCGTCCTGAGCGACGTGATCGGCCGGATCCGGGCGCAGCTCGAGCGCTCCGCGTGGTTCTCGCCGGAGGTCGACCTCTCCGCCGGCGACGGCGCGGGGGACTGAGCCGCGCCGGGAAGTCTCCCCCGCACCGCGGGCTCGGGGAGGGAATCCCACCCGGTCGAGCGGAGCGCCGCCCGGCTCCGGGCCGCCGTCCATCAAGCTCTCGCGCCCTCCTTGTCGATGCACCACGGAACGTGGGTTGCTTCCCGCGATCCTTGAGGTTCCCGGGCGGCGAGGAGAGTCATGACGAACGCGCGGACGGCGGGCGGCCTCGAGGTCCGGGGCGGTCTGCGTCGGGAGTATCCGGACGTCCTGACCGACGAGGCGATCGCGGCCCTCCACGCGCTCGTGCCGCTCAACCGGGAGCGGCTGGCGGTGATGGCGGCGCGGGTCGAGCGCCGGCGCGAGCGACTCCGCGACGGGCGGCCGATCGGCTTCCTCGACCCGGCGGCGACGATCCCCCGGACCGACGTGACGGTCGAGGCCGCGCGGGCCGGCGACTTCGAGGGGAGCGAGATCCCGAACGACCTCGAGCGCCAGTGGGTGCAGGGGACGGGGCCGGCCGCGCGCCCGCGCGCGACGGTCGAGCAGGGGCTCCGGAACGTCGCGTACGCGCTCCTCTCGGGCGCGGACGGCTGGATGTTCGACGGGGAGGACGCGCTCGGTCAGGTCGACACGATGTCGCTCGACAACCAGCGGAACCTGAAGCTCGCGATCTCCCGCGACGAGCGGTTCCTCGCGGTCGCCGAGGGCGTGGCGGAGGAGATGAACGGCTGGGCCGAGGGGTTCCTCGGCCGGCGGATCGTCGTCGACTGGCGCTCCCAGCTCGACTTCACGACCCGGATCTACCGGGCCCGCGGGCTCCACCTCGACGACCGGCACGTGCGCGAGGCGGACGGGACCGGGTTCTCGGCCTCGATCGTCGACGCGGCGCTCTACGTCACGAACAACCACGCGCGTCTGCGGGCCGAGGGGCGGAGCGTCGTCCTCTACCTGCCGAAGATCCAGACCGCCGAGGAGGCCGCGCTCTGGCACGAGCTCCTCGGCGCGCTCGAGGCGCACCTCGGCCTCCCCGCGGCGACGGTGAAGACGTACGTCCTCGTCGAGCAGCTCGAGGCGAGCTTCCAGCTGATGGAGATCCGCGCCGCGCTCGGCCGCCGCTTCGTCGGCTTCAACACCGGGCGCTGGGACTACATCAACAGCGTCTCCGACGCGATGGTCGGCGTCGAGGCGTTCACGAACCCGAACATCGACGCGATCGTGATGACGTACGGCTACATGCGGACGTACGAGGACCGGGTCCGCCGCGCCGTGAACACGCCCGACCGGAACGGTCGGTGCGCGCTCTGGCAGGGCGGGATGGAGCCGAACATCCCGGTCGGCTCGAAGGCCGGGGTCGAGGCCGGGATGAAGAAGGCGGTCGCCGGCGCCGAGCGGGAGCAGCGCGAGGGGGCGAGCGGGAAGTGGGTCGCGCACTGGAAGATGGTCCACATCGTCCGCCCGGTCTGGGAGCGGGTCGGCGACGGGAACCAGCTCGGCCGGCCGTTCCCGGCGCTCACGTACTCGGAGGAGGACGCCGCCGACCTCGTCCGGCTCGAGCCGGCGCCGCGGACGGTCCGCGGGGCGCGCGACCTCCTGAGCGTCGGCCTGCAGTACTGCAACGCGTTCGCGCGCGGCTATCAGGCGGCCGCGTTGAAGCCGGCCGACTTCTTCGGCGACGACGACGTCCTCTACCTCATGGAGGACATGGCGACCGGCGAGATCCGCCTGTCGATCCTCTGGGAGTGGCTGCACAAGGGCGCGCCGTTCACCGCGGCCGACGCGGAGACCGGCGTGGCGGCGGGGGACGCCCTGACCGCCGCCCTGTTCGACCGGCTCGTCGCGGAGGAGGTCGACAAGCTCCTCGCCGCCGACGACCGGGACGTCCACGACGACTCGAAGCGGACGACCCTCCCGATCGCCCGCGCGATCGTCGAGGCGTACGTCACGTGCGACGTGAAGGCGCCCTGGACCATCGACCTGCTGAACCTGAACCTCGACCGGACCGACCTGGAGACGGCGCGGGCGCGCATCCGGAACTTCCTGGACGCGTTCGCCGCGGACGGCACCCGCCTCACCGCCAACCAGGACTTCGACCGACCGCCACGGAGCCCCCGATGACCCCCTTCGACGAGGAAGTCCGCGCGACCCAGGAGTGGTTCGACTCCCCCCGCTTCCGGGGCATCCGCCGCCTCTACACCGCGCGCCAGGTCGTGCAGCAGCGCGGCACGATCCGGAACGACCACACGGTGGCGCGCGAGGCGGCGGCGGCGTTCCACGCGCGGTTGCAGGAGCACTTCGACGCCGGCACGAGCATCACCACGTTCGGGCCGTACTCCCCCGGCCAGGCGGTGACGATGAGGCGGATGGGGATCGAGGGGATCTACCTCGGCGGCTGGGCGACCTCCGCCAAGGGGTCGGTCCAGGAGGACCCGGGCCCGGACCTCGCGAGCTACCCGCTGAGCCAGGTGCCGGACGAGGCGGCGGTCCTCGTGCGCGCCCTCCTGACCGCCGACAGGAACCAGCAGTACGCCCGCTGTCGCATGAGCGAGGCGGAGCGCGCCGCGGCGAAGGTCCACGACTTCCGCCCGTTCATCATCGCCGACGCCGACACCGGCCACGGCGGCGACCCGCACGTCCGGAACCTGATCCGGCGCTTCGTCGAGGCCGGCGTGCCGGGGTACCACATCGAGGACCAGCGCCCGGGGACGAAGAAGTGCGGCCACCAGGGCGGCAAGGTGCTCGTGGCCGAGGACGAGCAGATCAAGCGCCTGAACGCGGCGCGCTTCCAGCTCGACGTGATGCAGGTGCCGGGGATCATCGTCGCGCGGACCGACGCCGAGGCGGCGACGCTCCTCGACGGCCGCGGCGACGAACGGGACCAGCCGTTCGTCCTCGGCGCGACGAACATCGACCTCCCGACGTACAAGGTCTGCTTCCTCGCCGTCCTGCGCCGCGTGTCGGAGGCCGGGCTCGAGGAGATCAACGGGCACCTCCTGTACGAGATCTCCGACGAGGAGTACGCGGCGGCGTTCGAGTGGCTCGACCGCGCCGGCGTGACGAAGGTGCTGGAGGAGAGCGTCGAGGAGTACCGGGCCGCGGGCGACGCGACGGTCGACGCGACGCTCGACAAGGTGACGTCGCGGCTGGTCGAGGCGTGGGAGGCGGAGGCGGGGCTGAAGACGTACGGCGAGGCGGTCGCGGCGGTGATGGAGTTCCGCGCCAGCGAGGGGGAGTCGTTCGACCTGAGCGTCGACGAGTGGCGGGCGTTCGCGAAGCGGGCGTCGCTCTACGCGGCGAAGGAGCGGGCGAAGGAGCTCGGCATCCACATCATCTGGGACGCCGAGCTCGCCAAGACGCCGGAAGGGTACTACCAGATCCGCGGCGGGATCGAGTTCGCGATCGCCAAGTCGCTCGGCGCCGCGCCGTACGCCGACGTCCTCTGGATGGAGACGAAGACCGCGAACCTCGCCGAGGCGCGCGAGTACGCCGAGGCGATCCACGCCGAGCACCCGGACAAGATGCTCGCGTACAACCTGTCGCCGTCGTTCAACTGGGACACGACGGGGATGACGGAGGACGAGATGCGCGCGTTCCCGAAGGAGATCGGGAAGCTCGGGTTCGTCTTCAACTTCATCACCTACGGCGGCCATCAGGTCGACGGGCTGGCCGGGGAGGAGTTCGCGGCGGCGCTGAAGGAGGACGGGATGCTCGCGCTGGCGCGGCTGCAGCGGAAGCTCCGCCTGATCGAGTCGCCGTACAAGACCCCGCAGTCGCTGGTCGGAGGGCCGCGGCTCGACGGCGCGCTCGCGGCCTCGTCCGGCCGGACCGCGACGACCAAGGCGATGGGGAAGGGCTCGACCCAGTTCCAGCACCTCGTCCAGACCGAGGTCCCGCGCCGACTGCTCGAGGAGTGGCTGGCGATCTGGGCCGAGCAGTACGGGCTCGAGGGGCCGTTCTCGGTCGAGCTCCGGCCGCATCGCTCCGGTTCGGAGCTGCTGGAGTTGAGCATCCTCGGCCCGGACCGCGAGAAGGTCGCGAACGTCGTCTTCGCCACGATCCACGACCGGAAGGGGCGCTCGCTCCTCTCGATCCGCGACCAGAACACGTTCGCCGAGTCGATGCGGAAGAAGCGCCTCATGACGCTGGCCCACCTCTTCCTGGTGCATCGGTACAAGGCGGTCTCGCTGCACTACGTCAGCCCGACCGAGGACAACCGGTACCAGACGGCCAAGATGAAGGCCCACGGCATCTTCTCGGAGGTGGCGGACGAGGTCGGCCAGATCATCGTCGCCGACGTCGACGCGGCGCGGGTGGCGAACCTGCTCGATCCGGATCGGGCGGCGCTGAAGGACCTGATCGCGAAGGCGGACAAGCGGTAGGCGACGCCGGGCCGGTGGAGGCCCCGGGGGCGGGCGCGGTTTTTCTCGCTTTCGCCCCGGAAACCGGTGAGCCCTCCGGCGCCGAATCTCGCCGATCCCCCCGAGACCGGGACTTCGGGCCCGGTCTCGCGCGGTCGCCGCCCCCGGGGGGGGAGACGGCGGCCCTCGCGGGTGGCGGGACGTCCCGCCACCCGCCCCTTTCCGCTCGACCCGGCGGGGTCGAGCGGGCGCCGCCGACCGTCTCGATTCACGTCCCTCGCGCGCGTGACCGGCCCGCGGCGACGCGCTACAACTCCGCCGGTTCCGGAGGCCGCGCCCCCGATCGGGGTGGGCCGGCTCCGGGGAGGAGGCGGTCGCCGATGCCGTCCCGGGTCCTTCGTCCCACGTTCGGTCTCGTCGCCCTCGCCGCCGTCCTGTTCGGCGGCTGCTCGGAGGAGCCGCCGCGCTGGAACGTCCTCCTCGTCACGCTCGACACGACGAGGCGCGACGCCGTCGGCTGCTACGGCCGGCCCGGCGCCACGCCGCGCCTGGAGCAGCTCGCCGCGGAGGGCGTCCGGTTCGACCTCGCGATCTCCACGTCCGGTTTCACGCCGATCTCGCACGCGGCGATCCTCACCGGACGCGACAACCGGAACCACGGGCTGCGCGTCAGCGCGGGGGCCGGGCTCGACGTCCTGCCGTCCGGGACGCCGACCTTGGCGACGATCCTGCGGGAGCACGGCTACCGGACGTTCGCGTTCACGAGCGCCTTCACCGCCTCGAGCCGATACGGGTTCGACCAGGGGTTCGACGTGTTCGACGGCCCGGGCGGCCCGGAGACCGACCCGCGGCGATGGGACCTGCCGCACCTGCAGCGCCGGGCGGACGACACGACCGACCGCGCCCTCGCGCGACTCTCGACGGTCGAGGAGCCGTTCCTCCTCTGGGCGCACTACTTCGACCCGCACGATCCGTTCCACGTCCCACCGCCGGAGGAGCTGCCGAACCCGGTCCCGCTGACGCCGGACGGGCTCCTGTACGAGAGTCCGGAGCTGTACGCGGCGGAGGTCCGCTTCCTCGACCGGCAGCTCGGGCGGGTGCTCGACGCGCTCCGGTCGTCCGGCGCGTACGATCGCACGATCGTGGTCGTGGTGGCGGACCACGGGGAGGGGATGGGCGACCACGGCTGGCCGTACCACGGCATCCTCTATCAGGAGCAGATCCACGTCCCGCTCGTCGTGCGCGTCCCCGGCGGCGGCGGCGTCCGGGAGGTCGACGAGCTGGTGCGGACCACGGACGTCGTCCCGACCGTGCTCGACTACCTCGGTCTGCTCGAGCCCGGCCGGCACGACGGAGCGACCCTGCGCCCGCTGATCGAGGGGCGGGCCGACGCCCCGCGCGTCGCCGTCGCCGACGCCGTCAACGGCTACGACGAGAACTGCGACATCCCGTTCCGCCGCCCGGCCGACGACTTCCTCTACTGCGCCACCGACGGCCGCCACAAGCTGATCTACCGGCCGTCCCAGGTCGAGCGGAGCGAGCTGTTCGACCTCGCGGCCGATCCGCACGAGACGAGGAACCTGTTCGCGCCCGACGCCGAGCCGGCCGTCCGCCTCCTCCGTGCGCTGGCGGAGCGGGCGGGGTTCGTGCTCGACCGGCCGCGGGCCCGGCTCGACCCCTGGACCACCGCGGCGCTCGAGTCGCTCGGGTACGTCGGGGCGCGCGCGCCGGTCGACCCCGCCTGGTCGTTCCGCTGCCCGGAGCATCGCGACGCGGCGACCTCTCCGGGGGGGCGCTGTCCGATCTGCGCCGCGCCGTCGGTTCCGTTCGTCCGTCCGAAGGGCTGACGCCCGCGCGGCCGGCTCAGCGGGGCGGGCCGTCCCCCGGCGCGCCGTCGCGGCGGAGGACCCGGCCCATCACGAGGACGAACGGAGAGCAGACGACGAGCGAGACGGAGATCAACGCCAGCAGCATCTGGTGGCCGTACTCGGAGATCGCGCCGGTCTGCCGGCCGAGGGCGGCGAGCACGAAGCTGAACTCGCCGATCGGGGAGAGCATGGCGCCGGCGTACAGTCCGTCGCGCCACCCGGAGCCGAGGAAGCGGAGCAGCGCCGCGTTCAGGAAGGTGTTCACCACGAGGACGGCGGCGAGGAGCGCGGCGACGGTGGCCGCGTGACGGACGAGGAAGTCGAGATCGATCAGCATCCCGACGGAGAGGAAGAACGCCGAGACGAGCACGACCTCGAACGGCTTCATCGCGCGTTCGACCCAGTGGGTCTCGCGGAAGCCGCGGACCAGCATGCCGGCCAAGAAGGCGCCGGTCGCCGTCGAGAGGCCGAGCTTCCCGGAGGCGAGCGCGAGCGCGAAGCATAGGGTGAGCGCCACGAACACCTGCAGCTCCCGGTCGGCCCGGAGCCCGGGCCACAGCCGCAGGCG
>JAUIEL010000208.1 GCA_030428825.1 bacterium | reverse complement strand
GGTCGGAGAGCTCGTCCCTCCTCCGGCCGCCGCCGTGGCGAACGCGCAGACGTTCCCGAACGCGTTCCTCGCCCCGCGCGCAGCGGCCGACGCCCCGCGCGCAGCGGTCGACGCCTCGCGCGCAGCGGTCGACGCCCCGCGCGCAGCCGACTACGATCTCCCCATGTCCACTCCCCTCGATCCCGAGCGTCTCCGCCTCGCCGCTTCCGCGCGCCGCGAGGAGAACTGGCAGCGGTTCGGGCCGTACCTCGCGGAGCGGCAGTGGGGGACGGTGCGCGAGGACTACTCGGCGGACGGCGACGCGTGGCGGAACCTGACGCACGAGGACGCGCGGTTCCGCGCCTATCGCTGGGGCGAGGACGGGCTGCTCGGGATCACGGACCGTGAGTGCCGGCTCTGCTTCGCGGTCGCGCTCTGGAACGGGCGCGATCCGTTCCTGAAGGAGCGGCTGTTCGGGCTGTCGAACCCGGAGGGGAACCACGGCGAGGACGTGAAGGAGGTCTACCACTACCTCGACTCCACGCCGACGCACTCGTGGATGCGGGCGCTCTACCGCTACCCGAGGCTCGAGTTCCCGTACGAGCGCCTCCGCGAGGAGAACGCCCGGCGCACGCGCCGCGACCCGGAGTTCGAGCTGCTCGACACGGGGGCGTTCGACGAGGGGCACTTCGACGTCGAGGCGACGTACGCGAAGGGGGGGCCGAACGACGTCCTGATCCGGCTCGTGGCGACGAACCGGTCGGACGTCCGGGAGACGCTCCACCTTCTGCCGACGCTCTGGTTCCGGAACACCTGGAGCTGGGGGTGCGAGCACGAGGGGTGCTGGCCGAAGCCGCGGCTCGCGCGAGAGGACGACGGGACGATCGTCGCCCACCACGTCTCCCTCGGGATCTTCCGGCTCGCGGTCGGACCGGGGCCGGACGGCGCGGCGCCGCCGCTGCTGTTCACCGAGAACGAGACGAACGCGCGCGCGCTGTTCGGATCGCGGAACGAGGGGGCGACCACGAAGGACGCGTTCCACGCGCGGGTCGTCGACGGCCGCGCGGACGCGGTGGCCGGGACCGGGCGCGGGACGAAGGCGGCGGCGTGGCACCGGCTCGAGCTCGGTCCCGGCGAGACGGCGACCGTCGACCTGCGGCTCTTCTCCGAGGACGAGGCGCCGCCGGTCCGGTTCGGACGGCCGTTCGAGGAGACGCTCGCGCGGCGGGAGGCGGAGGCGGACGCGTTCTACGAGCCGCTGCACGACGGGCTCGACGAGGACGGGCGGCGGATCGGGCGCCAGGCGGCGGCGGGGCTCCTCTGGACCAAGCAGTTCTATCACTACGACGTCCGCCAGTGGCAGGACGGCGACCCGGCCCAGCCGGCGCCGCCGGCCGGACGACGCGCGATCCGGAACGAGGAGTGGGGCCACCTCTTCAACCGCGACGTCCTGTCGATGCCGGACAAGTGGGAGTACCCGTGGTTCGCCGCGTGGGACCTCGCGTTCCACGTCGTCCCGTTCGCGCGGCTCGACCCGCACTTCGCCAAGGCGCAGCTCGTCCTGCTCCTGCGCGAGTGGTACATGCACCCGAACGGGCAGATCCCCGCGTACGAGTGGGAGTTCTCCGACGTGAACCCGCCGGTCCACGCCTGGGCGGCGTGGCGGGTGTATCGATTGACGCGCGAGCACGGGGAGGGGCGCGGCGACCGCGTCTTCCTGGCGCGGGTCTTCCACAAGCTCGTGCTGAACTTCACCTGGTGGGTGAACCGGAAGGACCCGGAGGGGAACAACCTCTTCTCGGGCGGGTTCCTCGGCCTCGACAACATCGGGCTGTTCGACCGGTCGAAGCCGCTCCCCGACGGCGGGCGGCTGGAGCAGGCGGACGGCACGGCGTGGATGATCTTCTTCTGCGGCACGATGATGAACGCCGCGATCGAGCTGGCGATCCACGACCCGTCGCTCGAGGACATGGCGTCGAAGTTCTTCGAGCATTACGTGGCGATCGTCGACGCGTTCAACGGGCTCGACGGGTCCGGCCTCTGGGACGACGAGGACGGCTTCTACTACGACCACCTCCATTGCGACGGCGCGGTGGTGCCGCTCCGCGTCCGGTCGCTCGTGGGGATCGTCCCCCTGTTCGCCGTCCTCGCGATCCAGCGCGACTGGATCGACGTCCTCCCCGGATTCCGGAAGCGGATGGACTGGTTCCTCGAGAACCGGCCCGAGCTGGCGCGCCACGTCGTCGAGCGGACGGGGCGGGACGGCGTCACCCGGGTCCTCCTCTCCGCGGTGCCGAAGGACCGTCTCGAGCGGATCCTCTCCCGCGTGCTCGACGAGGACGAGTTCCTGTCTCCGTACGGGGTCCGGTCGATGTCGAGGGCGCACCGCGACGCGCCGTTCCGCTTCCGGATGGGAGGGCGCGAGCACGAGGTCCGCTACCTCCCCGGCGAGTCGGACTCCGGGCTGTTCGGGGGGAACTCGAACTGGCGGGGGCCGGTCTGGTTCCCGATGAACTACCTGCTGATCGAGGCGCTCGAGCGGTACGAGCTCTTCTTCGACGACGCGCTGACCGTCGAGTGTCCGACCGGCTCCGGCGTCCGGATGGACCTCCGCGACGTGGCGAGGGAGATCGCCCGCCGCCAGATCGCGCTGTTCCGGCGGGACGAGGACGGGCGGCGGCCGGTCCACGGGGACGAGCCGCGGTTCCGCGACGACCCGACGTGGCGTGATACCCTGCTGTTCCACGAGTACTTCCACGGGGACGACGGGCGCGGGCTCGGCGCCTCCCACCAGACCGGTTGGACGGCCCTGGTCGCACGCCTGCTCGAGAAGTACGGCCGCGCCGCCGGGGACGAGGAGGAACGGGATTGACGCTCCGTACGATCGTCCCCCTGGCGGTGGCGGCGTCGCTCGCCGCGGCGCCGCCCGTCCTTCCCGACGAGGAGGCGCCGCCTCCGTCCGCGGCCGCACTCGCGCCCTGGGAGTGGTCCGCCAAGGACCTCCGCGCGGTCAAGAAGCGGGAGAAGAAGGCGCGTGAGCAGGACGGCGTCTTCGAGGTCCGCGCCGGCGGATGGATCGTGCGCGCCGCGGTCGACGCCCGGTTCGCGGCCGAGGTCTCGCTCTACATGGAGCGGCTGGAGGAAGCGTTCGAGGAGATCTTCCCTTACCGCGCCACGGTCTCGATCGAGCCGACCGTCGTGGTGCTCGGTTCGAAGGCCGAGTTCGAGCGGCGGTTCCCTCACGGCGAACGCGGGTACTTCCACTACGGCTGGTCGGGGAAGAAGTACAACGAGTTCCACCTCTACACGTACGTCGACCACCCGGCGCAGCGGGAGTTCGCGCGGTTCCCGTACCCCGTGCTCCAGCACGAGGGAGCGCACGCGCTCCTCCGCCGCATCTACGGGCAGAACGACATCCCGATGTGGTACGACGAGGCGGTCGGGGCGTGGTTCCAGGCGTACGACCTCTCGAAGTCGCTGCGCGAGAACCGCGAGTACTCGCGCTACGGACGCTCCGAGTACTTCGCGCCGCTCCGCCGCCTCCTCGGCAAGTACGGCGAGCAGCCCCCGCCCCTCTCCCGCCTGACCGACCTCCGCCGCGACGACTGGAACACCGACGGCTTCGGCGAGACCACCAAGCAGAACTACGGCCTCGCCGAGACGCTCGGCGACTACCTCCTCAGCCACCCCGAGGGCCGCAAGGTGCTCGACGACCTGCACGAGGGCGTCCGACGCGGGAAGGGGCGGGAGGCGCTGGGGGAGAAGGATCTGGAGCGGCTCGAGCCCGCGTGGCAGCAGCACGTCCAGGAGGTGCTCTATTTCATGCGAGACGTCGGGGAGAGCGGAACGCGTTCGGGATAGGTCTTCGCGTTCGCTCCGGCCCCGCCTCGCCCGCTCCGGACTTCCTCACCCGCTTCCGCAGGGGGGAAAGGGGGAACAAGGAGATGACCGATGGATGGACATGGCGCGCCAGGCTCGATCCGTCCGCACCACCGACGTCGGGGAGTTCGCCGACACGCTCGGTGCGGACGGATCGAGCCTGGCGCGGTATGTCCACGTCTCGAGGCTTCACACCGACGCCGGTCCTCCGCGTCAGCGGCCTCTCCCCTGCTCTCCCTTGCTCTCCCCTGCTCTCGTTGCTCCCCCTCCGTACTCCCCCCACAGCCGCTCGAACTCCCCCTCCAGCGCCCGGACGATCCGCTCGTCGTCCGTCACGACGAGGTCCTCCTCGTTCTCGTTCGCGGCGGCGCGGGTCCAGTTGTAGCTGCCGACGATCCCCGTCCGCCCGTCGAAGATCGCGAACTTGTGGTGCATGTGGGCGGGGGAGCGGTCGAGGGCGACGGGGACGCCGGCGGCGGCGAGGCGGTCGAGGTCGGAGCCGAGGTCGTCCGCCTTGTCGTCGTCGGAGACGATGCGGATCCGGACGCCGCGGCGATGGGCGGCCTGGATGGCGGCGACGATCCGATCGTCGGTGATCGTGAAGACGCAGGCGTCGACGGTCCGACGCGCGCCGTCGAACAGGGCGCCGATCGTCCGGACGCACGCGTCGCCGGGGCTGAACAGGACGTCGGCGGTCGACGGGCGCGCGTCGGTCTCGCCGAGCGACGCGAGGAGGGCGGAGATCCGCTCGAGCCAGTCGATCGCGGCCTTGGTCGACGGGTCGATCAGCGTCCCTCGCGCGATCGCGAACGCCCGGGCGCGGACCCGCTGCAGCGTCGTGGCGTCGGCGTCGCCGACGAGGTCCCTCAGCGCGCCGCGCTCGCCGCGCGACAGTCTTCCGTCGGCGAGCGATCGCTCGAGGAAGGCGTCGATCTCTCGTTCGTTCATGCGGACACGGTAGCGACTCGGCGCCGCGCGTGAGAGAACCACGATCATCGTCGAGAGAGCGCCCTGACAGAACGCGCCGTCGAGGAGGTCCTTCCGCCCCAGCTCCTGTGACCGCGCCGCGCTCCCGACCGTCCGCCCCTCGGCGTCCCTCGACGTCGGGGGGCGGGCGGTCCCTCCTCCGCGCGGCGCCGGCGCTCAGCCCGTCGGGCCGCCGTAGAAGAGCGGCACGAAGACCGCGGCGAGGACGATGAAGATCAGCCGCAGCGGGAGGCCGACCCGGATGAAGTCCCCGAACCGGTAGCCGCCGGGGCCGTAGACCAGGAGGTTCGTCTGGTATCCGACCGGCGTGAGGAACGCGGCGGACGCGGCGAAGGCGACGGTCATGAGGAAGATGGTGGGGTCGACGCCGAGCAGCGCGGCGGCGGGGACGACGATCTTCACCATCAGCGCGGCGACGGCGCCGTTCGAGAGGATGTCGCTGGCGAACGCGGTGATCGCGTACAGGACCGCGACGATCAGCCACATCGGCGCTCCGTCGAGGAGGGACATCGTGGTCGAGGCGGCGTCCTGCGCGAGGCCGGTCTTCTCGAGGGCGGTCGAGAGCGCGAGGAACCCGACCAGCGGCAGGAGGACGTTGAAGTCGAGCGACGAGTACGCCTGCTGGGCGGTGAGGCAGCGCGACAGGACCATGGCGATGCCGCAGGTGATGGCGCAGGTGGCGAGCCCGAGGTCGGTGAACGACACGAGCAGGACGAACGCGAGGAGGACCGACAGCGCGAGCGGCGCCTTGGCCCGCCGCGGGACGTTCTCCTCGATCCCCTCGACGAGGATCAGGTTCTCGGAGGCGCGCAGGTTCCGGAGCGCGTCGACCGTCCCCTGCACCAGCAGCATGTCCGCCGGTTCGACGTAGACGTCGCCGACCTTCTGCCGGAGGTGGTGGCCGTGCCGCTGCAGCGCCATCACCGAGACGCCGTACCGCGAACGGAACCCGATGTCGCTGACCCGGCGATCGATCCAGCGCGACCCCGGCGGGACGATCACCTCCGCGAGCGTCATGTCGACGTCGCGCGTCGTGACGTGGCGGTCGTCCTCGGTCGGGACGATGTTCGCGCCCGACCGGGAGAGGTCGACGATCTGTCCCGGCGCCCCCTTCAGGATGAGCACGTCCCCGTCCCGCAGCACGGCGTCGGGGCGCGGCACCTCGATGATGCCGTTCCGGACCAGCTCGAGGACCTGGACCTCGTTCCGCTGCGACACCTCGTCGAGCGTCTTCCCGATCAGGACCGAGCCGGCGCCGATCTCGGCCTCGGTGACGTACTCGGTCGGGATGCCGCGCGACAGCGTCATCGAGAGCGCCATGCGGTCCGGCAGGAACCGGACGCCGACGAACGCCATGTAGAGGACGCCGGCGAGGACGTAGACCGCGCCCATCGGCAGGAAGGTCCACATCCCGAGCACGACGTCGGGCGGCGACAGCTCCGCCACCACCACGTTCGTCGACGTCCCGACGAGCGTCATCATCCCGCCGAAGATCGACGCGAACGACAGCGGGATGAGGTAGCGGCTCGGCGGCTGGTCGGTCTTCTCGCACATCGCGAGGAGGACCGGCAGGCCGACCAGCACGACGGTGGTGTTGTTGGTGAACGCGGAGATCAGGGCGACCGCCGCCATCATCACGACCAGGACGTAGCGGGGGCCGCGCTCCGAGATCCGGGTCAGGCCGTCGCCGAGGAAGCCGAGCGCGTTCGTACGGGAGATGCCGGCCGACACGACGAACATCGCGGCGATCGCGACGACCGCGGGGTGCGCGAGCCCCTGCCAGAGCTCCTGCGCGTCGAGGACTCCGCCGAGCACCAGGACGACCGGACCGAGCAGGGCGACGATGCCGATCGGCAGCGCCTCGGTCACGAGGAGCACCGTCGTCGCCGCCAGCACGACCAGAGTGAGGAGCGCCGCTCCCTCCATGCCTCTCGCCTCGAGAACCCGGGGCGGCGAATCGTAAGGGGTCGCGGCGGGCGGCGCTCGTCCGCCCCCCGAATTCCCCGCCCGCCGGCGGAGGGGGACGGCCCGGAACGGCGGAGGGAGGGCGGCGGGGGGAGGCCGGACGGCCGATCAGCGGTCGGGAACGCGGATCGCGTGCTCCGTCAGGACGGCGGAGAAGGTCCCCTGCGGCGAACCGCTCGTCAGCGCGTTCGTGGCGTGTTCGCCGTCGACGAACGCCTGCAGGGAGAGACACTCGAAGCAGATCACGACCTCGACCTTCGTCGGCTCGGGGTCGCCCGGGAGCGTCGCGGAGAGGGCGTGGCGCGGGTTGAAACAGGCGGAGACCCGGCCGTCGTTCTCGTCGATCCCGGTGTAGAGCGCCCGGACGACCCGCCGGCGCGTCGAGTCGTCGAGCGGCACGGCGCCGAGGACGGCGTACTCCTCGCACCGCTCCAGACGGTCGTACCCCCGCCGTCTCCATGCCTCCGGGTCGAACGCCTCGGGGTACGGGTCGAGCGAGAGGAGTCGGACCTCCTCCGCCTCTTCCAGGGCCCGCCGGACGGTCGGCGGGAGCGCCTCCGAGACCACGTCGGAGGCCTCGAGCGGGGCGTCGTCGGACGGGGAGCATCCGGAGACGAAGGAGAGCACGAACGCCGCGAGGGCGCCCGGGCGGGCGAGGGGAGAGAACATCGGCACCAAGGCTCCCGTGTGGCGGCGGCGGGATGGAGAGCGCGGATCCGGACTCGACAGCGTGGGCGCGGCGGCCCCGAACGACCGGATCCATGGTCTGTTAGTGTGACGGAAGCGAACGGAAACCGCCCGATGGAGTTGCAGTCGAATTTCGAGGGGGCGTCCCGGCGGGAATTCGCGGAGGCGATCGTCCTCGGCGGGTCGATCGAGGAGAAGCTGCGGACGCCGCCGGCGAGGCTCGTCGACGACGATTCGCGCCCGGTCCGGGTTCCGCGGGCGCCCGGCCGCGACGCCTCGATCGCGATCGAGACCGACCCCCGGAAGAAGCGCAGGGTCCCGCCGATCGAGGGGATGCCCGATCCGCGGCAGCGGGTCCGGATCGTCCACGCGCTGATGAACCACGAGCTGCAGGCGATCGAGCTGTTCGCCTGGGCGGTCCTCCGCTACCCCGACGCCCCGCGCGCGTTCCGGCACGGGCTGGTCCGCATCCTCGCCGAGGAGCAGACGCACTTCCGCCTGTACGACGGCTGCCTCCGCCGCCTCGGGGCGCGGTTCGGCGACTGGCCGCTGTCGGGGTACTTCTGGAGCAAGGCGGCCGAACTCGACACGCCGGCCCGGTTCGTCGCCTGCATGGGGCTGACGTTCGAGAACGCGAACCTCGACCACGCCGTCGACCTCGCCGCCGCCGCCGACGCGGCGGGGGACGCCGCGCTCGCCCGGGTCCTGCGCCGGGTCCACGAGGACGAACTCGGCCACGTCCGGTTCGGGTGGAGGTGGCTGCGGCGGTTCAAACGTCCCGAGCAGACGATGGTCGAGGCATATCACGAGCACGTCGTCTGGCCGCTCCGGCCGGCGCTCGCGCGCGGCGACACGTTCCACCGGGAGAGCCGCGACCGGATCGGGCTCGACGAGGAGTTCGTCCGGATGCTCGAGGAAGCGGATCGGCCGCGGGCGCTCTACAAGTTCGAGAAGTCCGGGCGCGAGGGGTGAGCGGCCGGTCGATCGTCGCGAACCTCGACGGCGAGGCGGCGTGGGCGCGGGCCGTCCGCGGCGCGGCGCCGGCGCTGTCGGGTGAGGCGCGCCGCCTGATCGCGGGGCTCGGCGCGACGCTCCGGGTCTTCGCGGAGGAGGGGGACGCGCTCGTCCTCGCCGCGCCGATCGACCCGTCGCGCCTCCCGCCGCCGGACGTCCTCCCCGAGCTCCCGGAGGTCCACCTCGCCGACCGGCCGGCCGAGGGGGACGAGGTCCTCGCCTGGGCCGAGACCGAGGAGGTCGCGCGCGCGCGGCGCGGCCGGCGTCGCCACCGCGCGGCCGACGACCCCGCGGCGCCGCTCGCGGAGCGGGTCTGGACGCTCCCGGCCGCCGCCCCGGCGGTTGCGGCGGAGGTGAACTTTCGAGGCTTCCAGCGCGACACGGCGGCGGCGCTCGGCTGCGGCCTCGAAGGCGCGCGGATCGTCGAGTCGGTCGACGCGCTCCGACGACACCTCGACGGCGGCGGGGCGTCCGCGTCGCCCGACGGCCGGTGCGTCCTGAAGGCGGCGTGGTCGGCGGCCGGCCGCGCGCGCGTCGTCCTCCGGCCCGGCGACGACCTCGCGCCGGCGGCGCGCTTGCTCGAGCGGTGGGGCGCGCTCCTGTTCGAGCCGTGGATGGCGCGCGACGGCGACTTCGGCGCGATCGGCGCGGTGACCGACGACGGCGCGGAGGTGCTCGGGATCCACGCCCAGGCGGTCGACGAGGCGGGACGGTTCCGCGGCCTGACCGTCCTGCGCGGGCTCGCCGCGACCGCCGCCCTCGGCGCGCTCGACCGGATGACGCTCGAGGAGACCGCGCGCGCCGTCGGCGACCGCCTGCACGACGCCGACTACCGCGGCCCGTTCGGGATCGACGCCTGGACCCACGTCGTCGACGGCCGGCGCGCCCTCCACCCGCTCGGCGAGATCAACGCCCGCCTGACGATGGGGTTCGTCGCGCACGCCGCGGTCGAGCGCCTCTCCGAGAGGTTCCCCGACGACGCGAACGTCTCCCTCGCCGTCGGCCGTGGCGCCCCGCCGGACGACGCCGTGCCGCTCCTCCTCCCGGGGCCGGACGACCCGACGTCCGCCTGGCTCACGGCGCGCTGAGCGCACGGTCGAGCCACGCCTCCCTTGTCGAGGCGTGGGTCGCCTTGTATCAAGGGCCTCCGCGGTTCGGAGAGAACGGACTCGAGCGGTGAAGGAGGGGTCGAGTGGCTGGCTCGAAAACCACAGGGGATGAGCGGCGCCTGGGGTCGGGAAACCGATGGCTCGGCTCGGCCTTCCGTGTGTGGAGGCAGTGCACCTTCGGCCTGTTCTCTTTGATGGCACCCGGCCTGATTCTGATCAAGAGCTGCCTTGGCGGCGAGTCGATCGTCAGTGATTCGTGGCCGATCGCCGGCTCGTTCTCCATCGGCTCGATCGATCTCTCGTTCGCCCTCTCAGTGCCGGCCTTCACAGGGCCCTGGGAGCCGCCGCTCCTCGCTGTTCAGAGCCTGGTGCTATCGGCTCTCCTGTCATTCGCCGCTGTGGTG
>JAUIEL010000207.1 GCA_030428825.1 bacterium | reverse complement strand
CCGTATGCTCGTCGTCGGTCCCCTCCTCCGGAGCGCGCGACATGAGCGTCCGATCGGCCCTCCTCCTCTCCTTCGCGCTCGTCGCGTCGGGCGCCGAAGCGGCGGCCGGGTCGACGAAGGTCGTCCGGGTGTTCGTCCTCGCCGGCCAGTCGAACATGGTCGGCTGGTCGCACGTCCGGACGCTCGGGCCGAGGGTGAAGTCCCGCGATCGGAGCCCGCTCCTCGCGCGGCTGCGGCAACGGAACGGCGAGTGGATCGAGCGGGACGACGTCTTCGTGCACGCGAACGTCGGCGACCGGGTGCGGAAGGGGAGGCTGACGGTCGGGTACGGCGGCGGCGACGACGGCGGCTGGTTCGGCCCGGAGCTGATGTTCGGGCACGAGATGGGGGACCGGTTCGACGAGCCCGTCCTCCTGATCAAGGCGGCGTGGGGCGGCAAGGACCTCTACTGCGACTTCCGCCCGCCGAGCGCCGGCGCGCCGGAGTACGAGATCCCGCCGCGCGACGGCGAGGCGCGCGACGTCGGGGCGAGCTACCGGAAGCTCGTCGCGCACGTCCGGGCCGCGCTCGACGGCCTCGCGACCGACTTCCCCGAGCTGAGGCGTCACGAGGTCGAGCTCGCCGGCTTCGTCTGGTTCCAGGGCTGGAACGAGATGTTCTGCGACGACGCGATCCGGGAGCAGGTCTACGCCGAGTACCCGGCGAACTTCGCGGCGCTCCTGTCGGACCTGCGCGCGGAGTTCGACGCGCCGGACCTCCCGGCGGTCGTCGGCGAGCTCGGCGTGAACGGCGACGGGGCGAACGAGCGGATCCGCGGTCTTCGGGCCGCGCAGGCCCGGATCCCCGACGAGCCGTCGCTCGCGGGCGCGGTGACGTTCGTCGAGACCGCGTCGCTCTGGGACGACGACGTCGACGCCGCCTGGCGACGCCTCGAGGAGACCCGGAGCGAGGCGCGACGAAGGCTCCGTCCGAAGCTCGAGCGGAAGCTGAACCGGAAGCTCCGCGGCAGGAGCGAGGAGGAGCGGGAACGTCTCCTCCGCGAGGAGACGGAGCGCGCGGCGGAGGAGACGAAGGAGGTCCGCGCCGCGCACGAGGCGTGGGAGGAGGTCGGGAGCCACTGGGAGTGCCACTACCACGGGAGCGGGACGATGATGATCGACATCGGGCGCGCGCTCGCGAACGGGATGGAGGCGCACCTCGGGGAACGTGCGGACTGAGCCCCGGCCCCTCGGCGCACGGGTCGCTACGATTCAGGGCGAGCGTCGGTCGAACGAGAGCCCGGGAGCGCCCGCGATGCCGGAGAAGAGCGCGAAGAAGTCGAAGAAGAAGAAGTCGGGACGGCGATTCACGAAGGTCCTCGTGCTGCTGGTCGCGGAGGACATGGATCGCGAGATCCGTCAGCTCTGCGCCCGCGCCGACCGGAGCGTCTCCTCGCTCGGGCGGGAGCTCCTCGAGACCGGGCTCGTGGCGGAGCGGGCGCGCCTGGCCGAGGAGAAGCAGCAGAAGGCCGGGCGGAAGAAGGCGTCGAAGAAGAAGGGCGAGGAGTAGCGGCCCGGCGAAGGAGTGCCTTGGCCGCTCGTCGGGGGGAGAGGGGCCGATCCCCCCGCGCTCGAGGGAGGAGGAGAGCGCGGAGGGTTCGGCCGGAGGCGCGAGGCGGGAGCTCGTGCCCCGGGGGGAATGTCGGCTCAGGTCGAGTGGCGGGCCTTGAGCGCGCGGTAGGTGTCCCGCGCCTTCTCCCAGCCGGCCTGCAGGCCTTCCGTGGCGGCGTGCCACTCCTTCCGGCCGGACTCCTTCCACTCGCGCAGGGTCTTCTCGACCTCGTTCGACCGGCGCTCGAACGCGTCGAGCGTCTCCGAGGCCTTCTGCTTCGACTCGAGCTTCGCGAGCGACGCCTGGACCTTCAGCTCGTCGAGCTTCGTCCTCCAGGTCTCGAGCTCGTGTTTCAGGCGATCGACCGCCTTCTCGTGCGCTCGAAGGTCGTCCGTGGTCTTGATCGTCTCGTTCATCGTCGGTTCTCCGTCGGTCGCGATCCGTCGCGAGCGTGGGAGCCGTTCGCTCCGAGGAGGATCATCGGCGGTCGCCGTGACCGGGCGCTGAGATCGACGTGAAGGCGCCTTCATGCCGGGCCGGCGGGCCCTCGCCGGATCAACCCCCGGCGCGCTCGACCAGGGCGTACCACGCGCGGCCGAGCCACTCGTGGAGCCCCCAGTACGTCTCCAGCATCGCCTTCCCCGACGGGACGAACGCCGCGACCTCGAGCACCGGCGGGGACCGGAAGCCGCACGGCGCCGGCGTGACGGCGAGACCGGCGCGCGCGAACGCGCCGCGCGCCCGCGGCATGTGCCACGCGTGGGTGACCAGGACCACCGACCCGACGCCGTCCTCGGAGAGGAGGCGGGCCGAGAACCGCGCGTTCTCGGCGGTGTCGTCCGACCGGTCCTCGATCCACCGCGGCTCGAGCCCGAAGTCGCGGGTGAGGACGGTCGCCATCGAACGCGCCACCGGCTCGGCCTCCTGCGTGATCACGCCGCCGGAGACGAGGAGCGGCAGCCCGGTGGAGCGGGCGAGCCGGGCCGCGTACCGCATCCGCTCGAGCGTCATCGGTCCGACGGTCACGCCGCGTTCGTCCTCGGGCGCGAAGCCGCGGTGGTCGCCCGAGAGGACGACGATCGCCCGCTCGCCGCTCGGGCGCCAGCCGCCGGGGAGCGCCTCGAACGTCTGGTGCGACCGGAGGGCGACGGCCCCGACGATCGGGAGCATCGAGAGGAGGAGGAGGAGGGCGCCCGCCGTCGCGAGCGCGGTCCCGGCCCGGCGGCGGCGGCGGCGCCACAGGAGGCCGAGCGCCAGGAGGGCGAGCGGGCCGACCGGCGGGAGCAGGAGCATCTTCACGAGTCGCTTCACGACGCGGCGAAGGATAGCAGCCCGTCGGGGCGGACGTCGGTCCGGTAGGCTGTCGCGCTTCGTCCACGGAATCGAGCGCCGGCGACGTCCCCCGGCAGCCAGCGAGGCGACATGAGCGTCAAGGAAGAGGGCGGCACGCCGTCCCGGAACTTCATCGAGGAGATCGTCGAGGAGCACAATCGCTCCGGCCGGTTCGGGGGCCGGGTCCACACGCGGTTCCCGCCCGAGCCGAACGGCTACCTCCACCTCGGCCACGCCAAGTCGATCACCGTGAACTTCGGCCTGGCGCGGAAGTACGGCGGGAAGACGAACCTCCGCTTCGACGACACGAACCCGACCAAGGAGGAGCAGGAGTTCGTCGACTCGATCCGCGAGTCGGTCCGCTGGCTCGGCTTCGAGTGGGACGAGGAGCGGTTCGCGTCGGACGACTTCGAGCAGCTCTATTCGTGGGCGGAGAAGCTGATCGAGAAGGGGAAGGCGTACGTCTGCGACCTCACGCCGGAGGAGGTGAAGGCGCAGCGGAAGTCCCCGCCCGCGCCGGGCGTCGACTCGCCGTACCGGGGCCGGAGCGTGGAGGAGAACCTCGACCTGTTCCGGCGGATGCGCGCGGGCGAGTTCCCCGACGGTTCGAGGACGCTCCGCGCGAAGATCGACATGGCGGCGCCGAACAGCTACCTCCGCGACCCGGTGATGTACCGCATCGTCCGCGCCACGCACCACCGGACCGGCGACGCGTGGTGCATCTACCCGACGTACGACTGGACCCACGGGCAGAGCGACTCGATCGAGGGGATCACGCACTCGGTCTGCACGCTCGAGTTCGAGATCCACCGCCCGCTCTACGATTGGTACCTCGACCAGCTCGAGGTCCACCACCCGCAGCAGATCGAGTTCGCCCCGTTCAACCTGACCCACACGATCGTCAGCAAGCGGAAGCTCCGGCGACTGGTCGAGGAGGGGCACGTGCGCGGGTGGGACGATCCGCGCATGCCGACGCTGGTCGGCCTGAAGCGACGCGGCGTCCCTCCCGAGGCGATCCGGGCCCTCTGCGCGCGCGTGGGGACGACGAAGGTCGAGGGGACGAACGACGTCACCTGGCTCGACGAGGAGGTCCGGAAGTTCCTGAACCCGGTCGCGCCGCGGCACCTCGCCGTGCTCCGGCCCCTGAAGCTGGTGATCGAGAACTGGGTCCCGGGCGAGGTCCGCGAGTTCGAGGTGCAGAACAACCCCGAGGACCCGTCGGCCGGGACGCGCAAGGTCCCGTTCACGGGCGAGCTCTTCGTCGAGCGGACCGACTTCGAGGAGGACCCGCCGAAGAAGTGGTTCCGCCTGACGAAGGGACAGGAGGTCCGCCTTCGGAACGCCTGCTTCTTCACCTGCACCGACGTCGTGAAGGACGACGCCGGGGAGGTGGTCGAGCTGCGCGGAACGTGGGACCCCGACTCTCTCGGAGGGCAGGCGAAGGACGGCCGCCGCGTGAAGGGGACCGTCCATTGGGTCTCCGCGGCGCACGCGATCGACGCCGAGGTCCGCCTGTACGACCACCTCTTCGCCCACCCCGATCCGGACGACGTCCCCGAGGGCGAGGAGTTCACGGCGAACCTGAACCCCTCGTCGCTCGAGGTCCTGACCGGCGCGAAGCTCGAGCCGGCGCTGGCCGGCGTCGAGCCCGGGTTCGTCTGCCAGTTCGAGCGGACCGGCTACTTCTGCGTCGACCCCGAGTCGACGCCGGAGCACCTCGTCTTCAACCGGACGACGACGCTCCGCGACTCGTGGGCGAAGATGCAGAAGAAGAAGTGAGCCCGCCCGTCGCCGGGCGGGGGGGCGAGGTCAGAAGTCGTTCGTCGCCTCGCCCTTCACCTTGTTGCCGCGGCCGTCGTTGCCGGTCCCCTCGTCGACGAGTCCGTTGCCGGACTTCGCGACGTTCCCCTCGACCCAGCAGATCTGACCCTGGACGCGCAGCCCCTCGCCGTCGTTCTTCTTGAACGTCGAGTCGAGGATCTTCATCCCGAACACGGCCGCGTCGACCAGCGCCCCGTCGCCGCCGTTCCCGCTGGCGGAGACGCCGCGGATCTCCACGCCGCCGTCGACGATCGAGATGCCGTGGCTCGTGTTGTCGTCGTAGTTCCCGCCGGTGAGCGACGTCCCGAGGCCGCCGCCGGAGAAGCCGACCGCGTTGCCGGTCGCCGAGCAGTTCATCAGCATCGCCTGCGCCTCGTCGACGAGGAACCCGGCGTCGGCGCTCCCGGTCGCCTCGCACTTCTCGAGGACGTGCCCCTGGCCGAGCACGAGGAAGCCGTCGTCCCCGCCGTTCGACACCTTCACCTTCGTGAGGCGGTGGCCGCTCCCGTTGACCGTGCAGACCCCCGAGAAGGTGCCGCCGCTCAGCCCTCCGGCGTCCGACCGGCACTTCTCGAGCGTGCAGAGGAGCGACTCGTCGGTCATCAGGAAGCCGTTCAGGCCGCACGCGTCGGCGACGCACTTCCGCAGGACGTGGCCGACGCCTTCGATCTGGAAGCCGACGAACACCATGCCGGAGAAGTCGCAGTCGGTCATCGTCACGCCGACCGTCGAGTTCCCGTCGATCGTGGCGCCGACGTCGTCCCCGGCCACGCCGAGGACGTTCTCGATCCGGACGTCCGACGAGCTGCCGTCCACGAGGAGCGCGGGGATCCCGTCCGCGGCGGAGGCGCTCTGGAGGGTGAGGTTCTCGACCGACACGTCGTGGACGCCGTTCAGGCGGAGCGCGGCCCCGCCGGTCCCCTGGATCGTCACCGTCCCCTTCTTCCCCTGCCGGCGGATCTTCAGGCTCTCCTGTGACGACGCGCCGTACATGACGACGACGGTCTCGTCGTAGACGCCCGGCGGGACGAGGATCGTGTCGTCGACTCCGGCGTCGGCGAGCGCGGCGTCGATCGTGGCCTGGATCGTCATGTTGCCGTCCTCTCCGACGACCCAGGTCTCGGCGGAGGCCGCGTCCGCGAGCAGGGGGACGAGGCCGAGCGACAGGACGACGGTGGAAACGATTCGGTGACTGAACATCTCTGATGACTCCCAGAGCCCCCGTGCCGCGAGCGGACGGAGACGAACGACACCCGCGCCGATCCTAGCGAGCGCGGGCGGAACCGAGCGGGCCGTCCGACGGTTCGACATGTGGCTCCCGATCGGCCTCCGGCGGGTCGACCCCGCGCGACGCGCGGCCGTTCGCCCGGGGGCGGAGGCGATCCCTTCTCGACGCGGCTCGACGAGCGGCGCGCCCGGTCCGCCGACGCGCGTCTCGAGGCGAGACACCGTCTCCCGAGCCCGGGAGACGGAGGTCGGCGGAGCGATCGGATCGATACGCCCGCCTCGCTCCGGAGCCGCGGGTTCTCGACGACTTCTCGCCGCCCGTCTCCGACGACGCGGTCTTGCGAACGGACGGTCGTACGTTCGGGCGAGGCGTGCGGACGCGGAGTTCGAGAAACGACCATGATCTTCGTCCGAGGAATTGGACGCGCGCCGCGGTCCGGGAGTTCGCCATCGATCGCGACTCGCGACCCGACGTCCGCCTCGCCGAGGGTCGGGAGCGGGGCGATTCGGGACACCGGCCGCGACCTCCTCGCCCGCGCCGAAGGCGCAGGCCGCTTCGCCGCCGACAGTTGCGCCCCCCGGCCCGTCCCCCGGTCGCCGGCGCCTCGAGAGGACCGCGGGGAGGCGAAGGTGGGAGAACGGGACCACCAATTGCTCGGTCCTGCTCGACCGACGCGCTCCGGAGGTGTCGACCCTGGCTGGCGGGGCCGACTCCGCAGGAGAGACCCGGAGGATGGGAAAGATGTCGCGAAACGAGGAAGAGATCCGCGCCGACTCGACTCCGAAGCCCGGAGTGAGCCTCGCTTGGAAGGTCACCCTGCCGATCGCCCTCGGGGCCGGCGTCGCCGCCGCCCTCCTCTGGACGAACGCCTGCCGCAAGGCGACGGAGGCCGTGGAGCGGGAGATCGACGCCGCGGGAGCGCACCTCGTCGAGGCGCTGGCGCTCCCCGACCCCGAGTCGTGGTCGAGCGTCAAGGAGACGTTCCTCGACACCGTCGAGCGGCTCGTCGCGGCGTCGCCGGAGTACGAGGAGCTGCTCCGGGTGAAGTACGGGATCGTGTTCGAGGACGTCCCGGACTCGAACCGTCGCAAGTCGCTGTCGGACGAGTTCCGCGCCGAGCAGGAGCGCGCGCTCGAGGAGTTCGACCTCGCGAAGGAGGCGAACCGGAACCGGCTCTCCCGGCTCCTCTCGTTCGTCGCTCCGGTCGGGCGGGAGCCCCCCCGGACCCGCGTGGTCGACGCGTACGTCCTGCGCGAGTCGACGGGCCGTTCGATCGTGCGGGCGCAGAACGACGGGGAGGCGTTCGTGGCGCGCGGCGAGGCGCGCCGGTTCCACGCCCGCGCCGACTCCGAGGGGCGGACGGAGGTGCGGATCCGGGACGGCTCGTTCGACGAGCGGCCGGCCCGGGCGTTCGAGGCGCCGATCCGGAACGCGGAGGGAGAGACGACCCACCGGGCGTTCGTGTTCCTCGCGACCGACGAGGCGCAGGCGGCGCTGGCGGCGATGCGGGAGCGGACCCTGCCGATCGCGCTGATCGGACTCGCCCTGGCGTGGGCGGCGGCGTACGTCGTGACGCGGGTCGTGACGGCGCCGATGAAGCGCCTCCGCGACGACGCCCTCGCCATCGCGGAGGGAGACCTGCACCACCGCTCGAGTGTCAAGACCGACGACGAGATCGGGATGCTCGCCCGGACCCTCGACACGATGGTCCGGCGGATCGACCACGCCATGGCGGATCACGACGACGAGGTCGCGGCCGAGCTGCACCGGAAGCTCGTCGCCGAGGAGATCCCGTACCTGAAGGGGATCGAGGTGTCGGTCCTGCCGATCCTGACGCGGTCGGTCGGCGGCGCGTACTACGACATGCTCGAGCTGCCCGAGCGGAAGGTCGGCTTCGTGCTGGCGGAGGCGTCGACCCGCGGCATCCCGGCCGCGATCAACGTCTGCATGGCGGGCGCGCTCCTCCGGAGCGAGGGGCGGACGAGCGGCGATCCGGCCGAGCTCCTGCGTCGCGTCCACGAGCCGATCGAGCGGAGCTTCCACTCCGAGATGAGCCTCGACGCGGTGGTGGCGGTCCTCGATCCCGCCGCGCGAAAGGTCCGGCTGGCCGGAGCCGGCGAGCTCCCGGTCTTCGTCCGCCGCGCGGCGACCGGCGCGCTGGAGCAGGTCCGGCTCCCCGGGTCGGCGCTCGGGGCGGCGCCGGGCCCCGTGTTCGAGGCGTCGCTCGAGAACGTCGAGCTGCTCCTCGAACCGGGCGATCGGCTCCTCCTCACGAACGACGGGGCCGAGCGGCTCGAGAACGTCCGCGGCGAGGCGCTCGGCCGCGAGCGGTGGCGCTCGTTCGTCGAGCGGGCGTGCGCGCTCCCGGCCGGCCGGTTCGACGCGGAGCTGCGCCAGCTGCTGCGCGGCTACGTCGGCCGGGGGGAGATCGAGGACGACATCGTGGTCCTGTCGCTCTACGCCGAGCCGACCGCGGTGCCGGTCGGCGCGACCGAGGCGGCGACGGAGGCGGCGGCGGCCGAGGCGTGAGGGGGCGCCGCGACGGGGCGGGAGCGCGGCTCCCGCTCCGTCGGCGCTCCGCTCAATCGTCGCGCTCGAGGAGGATCAGCACCGAGTCGTCGGAGAGCGCCGTGACGTCGACCGGCCGCAGCCCCCGCTTCACCAGGTCGACCAGCGCCTCGTTGACCGGGCGCGCGTGCCAGTAGTCGTCGCCGGCCTTGCGATGGCTGAGGCTGACCGCGCCCTGCACGATCACCGCGTGGAACCCGGACTCGGCGAACCTCGGCTTCTCGCGGAACGCGGTCGCGGCGGTGGCGCCCGCCAGGATCGAGACGAGCGCGAGCGCGAGGGCGGGGACGGCGAGCTTCTTCATGGCGACCTCCCGGTCGGTACGGACGTTCGAGTGCGCCGGCTCCGCGGGGCGAGGAGCGCCGCGCCGACGAGCGACAGCACGAGGGCGGCCTGGGGGATCCACGCGAACCGGACCCACGGGCGGAAGTCGAGGTCTACGCGCTCCACCCCCGCCGGGACGACGACTCCGAGGAAAAGATCGTTCACCCGGACGGTCTCCAGCGGCCGGTCGCCGGCGGTCGCCGTCCAGCGCGGATGATGCGACCGGCTGGAGAAGAGGAGGCGGGGGCGGTCGTCGTCGCGGAGGGCGAACCGCGTGTGGTCCGCGGCGTCCGCCTCCGTGGTCACGCCCGCGCGGGCCGCGTCGCCGAGGAGGTCGCCCGGCGCGACCCGGACGTCGCCGGGAGCCGTCCGCTCGAATCCCCGGACCACGGCCGCGATCGGCCCCACCACCCGAGGGCGGGAGAGGTGGACCCCGGCGACGGTCCCGATCGGCGTCGCCACGCGTTCGGCGAGCGGGCGCGTCGAGAGGAGGACCGAGATCGCGGCCGTCGCCAGCACGTCGTCGGTCAGCCGGCTCTCGTGACCGACGCGCGAGAAGCGCCGGTCGTACCTCGCCGCGCCGTCCTCGCCGTCGCGCGCCTCGAGCATCGGCCGGACCGGGTGGAGCGACTCCGCCCAGTCGGCGAACGCGCGGCTGGCGAACGCGTCGTGCGTGTGGATGCTCCTCAGGCCGAGGACCGCCTCCTGGTTCGAGGAGAGGAGCGCGGGCGGTCGCGGTCCGACCCACGCGAACCGGGTGCCGGCCGGACGGAGCTCCTCGCGGATCCGCTCGACCAGCGGCGAGGTGGTCCGGATCTCGTCCCGCGGGCGGAGCAGGACCATCCGCTGGCCGTGGGTGAACGGGAGGAGGGCCAGCAGCGCGACCGCGACGACCCGCGACCCGGTGAACGCCGCGAGCGCGGTGACGGCGGCCGCGCCGACCCCGAGGGCGACCGCCACCCCGTCGAGTGGGACGTCGCCGGGCGCCGCGGCCGCGAGCGCGGCGGCGGCGGGAAGGAGCGCGAGCACGGCGCCCCGCGCTCCGAGACCGCGGCGGGCGAGCGCCGCGTGGAGCCCCGCCGCGGCGAGCACGGCGAACCCGGGGAGCGCGGCGACGAACGGCGACAGCCGCGAGAACGACATCCCGAGGTGCGCGGCGGCGAACCGGTAGAGCGGGGCCG
>JAUIEL010000206.1 GCA_030428825.1 bacterium | reverse complement strand
TCAGCCAGCTCCGGTCGTTCATCCGGCTCTCGAACCGACCCTTCAGACCGACGGGTCCGCTGAGCACCGTCAGGCTCCCCCCGTAGTACAGCGACTCGGGCGCCGACCATCGGATCCGGAGGGGCGCGAGTCGGCTGTTCTGCCCGCGCAGATGGAATTCGCCGACGACCGCTCGATCGGACTTGCGTCGCTGCACCGGTGGCTCCTTTCGACGGGACCCCGTGAGGGCGTTCCCGCCTCGACCTCCCCGTCGGGGACCGCTCGGCCGGGGCGAGAGTCAGGTCCCTAGACCTTCCCTCGACCCGTCGCCACCCTCGCGGTCTCGGTCCGGACGCTCCTCCACCCGCAACATCTCCACAAGTGCGGGTGTGTGAACGAGAAGCGCCGATCTTCTGCCCTTCGGCCCTCGAAGATCAGGCGAAGTGTAGCGCGACAGTCGGTCGCATGCAGGACGGAAGCGTGGAATTCCGTGGACAGTCGGTGGAGAAGATGTCAGTCGCCGGCCCCGGCGCTCCCCTCGCCCCCGTCCCCGCCCTGGTAGTCCTTCAGCTTCCGCTGGAGCGTGCGGAGCGAGATCCCGAGCATCCTCGCGGCCCGGGTCCGATTCCCGTCCGTCTCCGCGAGCGTCGCGTCGATCGCCGCCCGCTCCAACTCGGCCATCGTCATCCCGACGTGGAACAGTCCGCCGGAGGACGGCGCTCCGGACCGATCGATCCCGACCGGCGGCGGGAGCGCGTCCTTGCCGATCACCTCCCCCCGGGCGAGGACGGCGGCCGACTCGATCGTGTTCTTCAGCTCGCGGACGTTGCCGGGCCAGTCGTGGGCGCTGAGGACGCGGATCGCCTCGGGATCGAGCCGCAGGTCGCGGAGGCCGTGCTCGCGGATCGCCTGGTCGAGGAAGGCGCGCGCGAGCAGCGGGACGTCGTCGCGTCGCTCGCGGAGCGGCGGCAGCCCGATCGAGACGACCTTGAGCCGGTAGTAGAGGTCCTCGCGGAACGACCCGTCGGCGACCGCCTGCTGGAGGTCCTTGTTCGTCGCCGCGACGATCCGGACGTCGACCTTGATCTCCTGCGTCGAGCCGAGCGGCGTGTACGCGCGCTCCTCGAGCACCCGGAGGAGCTTCGCCTGGAGCGTCACGTCGAGCTCCGACACCTCGTCGACGAGGAGCGTCCCGCCGTCGGCCGCGCCGAACAGCCCCTTCCGCCGCCCGACCGCTCCCGTGAACGCCCCCTTCTCGTGACCGAACAGCTCGCTCTCGATCAGGTTCGCGGGGAGCGCGGCGCAGTTGAAGGCGATGAACGGACGATCCCGTCGGGGGGACGCGTGGTGGATCGCGCGGGCGACCAGCTCCTTCCCCGTGCCGCTCTCGCCGGAGACGAGGACCGTGGCGCGCGTCGGCGCGACGTGCCGGATGATCTCGAAGATCTCGAGCATCTTCGGCGAGCGCCCGAGGATCTGATCGAACCCGTACCGGTCGGCGAGCTGCGCGCGGAGCTCCCGGTTCTCCCGCCGCAGGCGCCCCTTCTCGACCACGTCCTCGATCATCTTCAGGAGGACGGTCGGGTTGATCGGCTTCGTGACGTAGTGGTACGCCCCGTCGCGCATCGCGGCCACCGCCGAGTCCACGGAGCCGTGCCCCGTCGCTACGATCACCTGGATGTCGGGGTCGATCCCCTTCACCTGCTTCAGGACCTCGAGGCCGCTCTGACCGGGGAGCTTCAGATCGGTGACCACCGCCGCCGTCGTCTCGTCGACCAGCTCGACCCCCGCGGCCCCGTTGTCGGCGCCCGCGACGTCGTATCCCTTGTCGGCGAGATACTCACAGAGCGCGTCCCGCAGCGCGTCGTCGTCCTCGATCAGGATCACGCGCGCCCCGTCGGACCGCGACTCGTCTCCACCGGACATCTCGACCTCCCTCCGACGACACCGCGACAGGTAGACATGCCTCCCGCGACAAAGAGAACACCCCCTTACATATGACACGTCAGTTCTGCATACAAGCGGCCGCCGGCTTCTCCCTCCTCCTCCTCGCGGCCGCCTGCGTGTCGACCCCGTCCGACCCGAGGACGACCGTCCGATTCTCGATTCCGGACGGAGCGACCCGGGTGGCGGTCCTCGGCACGGCCGAGCCGACCGCCCGCCCCCTCGCGGCCGACCCGATCGGGCGACCCCGCCGCCCCGCGTCCCTCGCCCTCTGGAGCCGCCGGCCCGACGTCCTGACGCTCGTCGACGCGCCGGCGGGGACGCTCGACGCGCTCGCCGGGCTCGTCCTCCCCGCGGGGTTCCGCGCCGGAGCCGCCGCCCCGGCCGACCGGATCGTCCTGACCGAGGGGACCGCGAGCCGGCTCGAGGGGCTCCGGCCGGTCGCCGCCGCCACGCCCCCCGGCGCGCGGATCGAGGTGCTCGTGCCACCGGGGACGACGCTCCCGTCCCCGGACGATCCCCTCGTCTCCGGGGAGCGCCTCGTCTTCCGCGAGGTCGGTCACGGCGAAGAGGTCGCGCTCTCCCCCGCCGCCACCGCGACCGCGTTCCACGTCCCGCTGGCCGACGGGCGGACGGCGCTCGGACTCGGCGTCGCCGGCGTCGGACGGCGCCTCCTGTACCTCCCGCGCCTCGGGCCGCTCGACCGCCTCTCCCCCGGGCTGGTCGAGCTGGCGGCCCCGGCCGAGCTCGTGCTGCTGGACGGCGGACGGTACCGCCCGGGCGACCCGGACGACGGCGCGGGCGGGCCGGCGATCACGACCCTGCTGACCCGCCTGGACGGGCTCTCCCGGGCCGATCACGCGGTCTTCTTCACCCGCCTCGTCCCCGGGAACCCGCTCCTCGACCTGAAGACCCGGGAGGCGCGGCTGCTCGACGACGCGCAGCGGGCGCTGGCGCTCGACGGGACCGAGTGGTGGCTCTGACGGTCGGTCGCCGGGAGGTCGCCGCGCCCCCGCGGCCGCGCTCCGACGGAGCGCCGAACCCCGCCCGCCGGGGCGCCCCGTCGACGCTCCCGCCCGCCCTTCCGGCCCGGATCAAGAACGGCGGCGATCCCGTCGATAAGGAATCGCGGTCCGTACGGCACCGTGCATCCGGGTCCTGCGAGGAGGTCGCGTTCGATTCATGGCGCTCAAGGGAGACACGAGCAACCTCCTGCTCGCCGACATCTTCCAGACGCTGTCGCAGAACGGACAGCTCGGCCTCCTCCACCTCAACGGCGAGGGCCTGGAGTACCGCATCCTGTTCTCGCAGCGCGGGGTCACGCACTTCGACGCGCGGGCGTTCCAGGCCGAACGTCTCGCCGAGCTCCTCCAACGGAGCGGCCGCGTCGGGAAGGCGACCCTCCGGAAGGCCCTGACCGAGACCCGGCGCTCCGACGCCGATCAGTTCACCTCGATCCCGTTCCTCTGCCTGCTCGACGAGGCCGAGGCGCTGCCGCTCGACGACGGCGCGGCGATCCTGCGGAACGAGGTCCTCGAGGAGCTGTTCGAGGTCTTCAACCTCCAGAAGATGGAGTTCGAGTTCGACGACGGCGAGGTGCCGGTCGAGGGGATCCCGCCCCAGTGCTTCTTCCGGACGGAGGAGGTGATCTTCGAGGCGGCCCGGCGCCTCGACGAGACGGCGATGATCCGCCAGTTCCTCGGCGACGACGACGCGCACTGGATCCTCCTCGGGGACGCGCCGGACGACGTCGACGCGGAGGTCGCGAAGCTCCTCGACGGCCGGATGACCCCGCTCGACATCTCGGAGCGGCTCCTGATGAGCCGGTTCGACGTGCGACGCCAGGTCGCCCGCCTCGCCGAGCGGGACCTCCTCCGCCCGCCGACCTCCGACGAGTTGATCGGGTTCGCCCGCGACCTCGACCCGTCGCAGGAGTCGGACTGGGCCACGCGCCTCCTCCAGGTCGCCCGCAGCCGCCTGAAGCCGGACGACCCCCGCCTCGACGAGGTCGGCGAGCTGCTGGTCCGGGCGCGCTCGGTCACCGCCGCGGTCTCCGTCCTGCTCGTCCGCGCGCGCGCCCTCCTCGCGGAGGGGAACCCGGAGACCGCGTACACGCAGGTCATCCGCGCCCGCGACCTCGACCCGAACCACACCGGCGTCCTCGAGACGCTCGCGGACATCCACGAGGTCCGCGAGGAGGTCGACGCCGAGGTGAAGGTGCTCACCAGCCTCGCCGAGCGGGCGGCGGCGGCCGAGCGGTTCCAGCAGGCGGTCGAGTACGGGACGCGCGCCGCGCGGAAGAACCCGGACGCGCCGCTGCTCGACCGCGCGTTCGTCATCTACTGCCAGAAGGCGGGGATGGAGGAGCACGGCGCGGAGGTCTTGTCGCAGGCGGCCGCCGAACGGACCAAGCCGCGCGCGGCGTCGCTGTTCGAGGCGATCCTCCTCCTCGACCCGGGGCGGACCGACGTCAAGAAGGAGCTCGCCCGGCTGAAGCTCCGCCGGAACCGGATCCGGGCCGCGTGGATCATGGTCGGCGTCCTGACCCTCGCCGCGGTGACGTGGCTGGTCGTGTCGCTCTTCGGGCGGATGGCCGACGAACGCCTGCGCGGGCGGCTCGACGCGGCGACCCAGCTCCTGGAGCGCGGGGAGGCGCGCCTCGCGGAGGCGGAGCTGGTCGCGCTCCTCCCGAGGATCGAGGACCGGGACGACCAGCTCGCCGGCGAGCGGATGCTCGGTCAGGCGCGCGCGATGCTCCGCGACAAGGCGTCGGCCGAGCGCAGCAAGCGCGACGACACGATCCGCAAGGAGCTGAACGAGGTGCTCGAGGCGGTCGAGGGGTGGCGGTTCGCGGACGCGGTCCGCCTGGTCCGTCGCCTCGAGGAGGAGCCGACGGCGAACGCCCAGGTGAAGTCGCTGCTGAGGACGCGGGCGAACGGGATCACGGTCGGCCTGCAGGACGCGCACGACTCGATCGCGACGCTGGCGGCGAAGTTCGAGGAGCCGGACGACGACTCGCTCCTCGACGAGACGGTGGCGAAGTACGGGGAGGCGTTCGCGGCGAGCCGCCTCCTGGAACTGAGGGCGCTCCTCGGCGAACTCGAGGGGATCCCCCAGGACTCGGTGATCGAGGACGGGAACCGCCTCCGGTCGCTCGCGTCGGCGTGCCTGACCGTCCTCGAGAAGGTCCGTCCGGCGATGGACTCGATCGAACACCGCCGCTCCCGGAACGAGGCGCTCGACGTCCTCTCCGACGACTACCGCGAGATCGAACGCGCGGAGTTCGCGGGCGAGTTCGCGCGGGCCGCCGAGGGGTACGACCGGCTCCTCCGGGGCTACGGCGACGGGCCGCTCCGCGCCACGTTCGTGGAGCGCCGCGACGCCGTGAAGCGCGCCGGCGAGGTGCAGGCCGACGTCGCGACGATGCTCGAGCGCGGCGCGGTCGCGGAGGCGCAGGACGCGATCCGCGCGCTCGCCGCCGAGCTCCCCGACCTCGAGGTCGAGGACCGGGTCGGCTTCCCGGTGCGGGTCACCACCCTCCCCGCCGGGGCGACCCTGAAGGACCGGACCCGCACGCTCGGCGTGGCGCCGATGATCGTCTGGCCGAAGGCGCTCGATCCGATCGCCCTGACCGTCGAGGCGCCGGGGTTCCGGCCGACCGAGATCGAGGTCTCCGCCGCCTCGCCGCCGGAACGTCGGCTCGACCTCCTCCGCGAGGGCCGGTTCGACGTCGAGCTGGAGGCGCCGGTCGAGGTCGACGCGCTCCCCCTCACCGGACACGTCCTCGCCGGTGGCCGGAGCGGGCGCCTCCTGAAGATCTCCCTCCGGAACGGCACCGTGTCGCAGACGGTCGACACCGGCTCGCTGATGGGGATCGCGGTCGCCCCGGCGCGCGCCGGCCGCGCGATCCTCGTCGCCACCGGCGAGGGGAACCTCCTGACGTACGACGTCGACTCGCTCGCGCCGCGCGGGAGCTCGAAGCTCGCCGAGCCGCCGATCGCCCGCCCCTGGGCGACCTCGTCCGACGACTTCCTCGTGGCGACGCGGACCGGCGAGATCCATCGCGTCGACGGGGCGGGGCGCTCGCGCCGGGTGGCGACCGTGCCGGGGCCGCTGCGCGCCGGGCCGGTCGAGCGGACCGGCATGATCGCGGTCGGACGCTCCGACGGCTCGGTCGTCGGCGTGACGGCGAGCGGTCAGACGGCGTACTCGACCCCGCGACGCGCGGCGCCGGTGATCGGCCTCGTCCTCGCCGGCGACCTGTTCGTGGCCGCCGACGACTCCGGGACGCTGTTCGGCATCGAGCCCTCGACCGGCCGCGTGGTCTGGGAGCGTTCGCTCGGCGACGCGTCCGCGTCGGCGCCGGTCGCCTCGGCGGACGCGGTCGTCTTCGCGGCCGGCCGTCGCGCGTTCGTCCTCGACGGGACGACCGGCGACACCCGGCTCGAGGTCGAGGTCGAGGACTGGGCCTCCGCGTCGCCGACGCTCGCGGGCGGGCGGCTCTACGTGACCGACCGGAGCGCGCACCTCTCGGTGTTCGACTTCAGCACCGGCACCCTCCTCTTCCGCCACCGGTTCGACGACGTCGCCGAGGCGGCGGCCCTCGTGGTCCCCGAGGGGGTGCTCGTCCTGACCCGCGACGGCCGGGCGGCCCTCCTCGGCGCCTGACCGGCGGTCCGCGGCGGCGGGTCCCGGCGCGCCCTCCCCCGACGTCCTGGTAGAACGGTCCGGATGCCCGCGCCGCCGCCCCTCCCGATCGCGGGGACCCCGCGCCTCGCCCCCGGACGGAGCTTCCCTCCGTACCGGTTCGTCCCCGGCCGCCACCCCCACCCGACCGCCGACCCGGCCGGCCACTCGTACGGACGCCCGGCGGACGGGACGCCGCCGCCCGACGAGTCCTCGTGGTCGAGCCACGCCGAGTACCTCCACGCCTGCGACCTCTACAACCACGGCTGGTTCTGGGAGGCGCACGAGGCGTGGGAGGACCAGTGGCGCCGCACCCCGCGAGGACGCCGGGAGCGGCTCGTGCTGCAGGGACTGATCCAGGTCGCGGCGGCCCACCTGAAGGCGGGGATCGGCGCGGAGGCGGGGGCGTGCCGGCTCTCCCGCCGCGGCACGGAGAAGCTCCGCCGCGCCGCCCGCGCGGGAGCGCCGGACGGACTCGGCGTGCCGCTCGACCGGTTCGCGGCCGAGGTCGAGGCGTGGTTCGACGGGGAGTCGGCGCGGTGGCCGGTCCTCTCGCCGGCGCGGGAGTGACCCCGAGCCGCGCGGGCGGTCAGACGGGCCGCTGGATCACGAAGAAGATGTTCGGGCCTCGGAGGCAGCCGGCGACGGTCGCGCCGCGCTCCCCGGCGAACCCCTGGACCATCCGCGCCAGCGCGCGCGGCCGCCGGAAGACCGGGGCCCACCCGAGCAGCCCTTCGAGCACGAGCCGGTCCCGGGGCGTGAGATCGTCGTGCCAGTGGCCGGTGAGGAGCTCGCCGCCGGGGGCGAGACGGTCGAACGCCCGGCGGATCACCTCCGCCGCGTCGTCGGCCGACACGAAGTCGAGGTGGGCCGGGACGACGATCACGTCCTGGGAACGGGGCGCGAGCTCGTCGTCGAGCGCCCGAGGGTCCCCGGACGCCCCCCGGACCGTGGCGCGGCCGCCCTCACCCCGCGCCCGGTCGAGCGCGTCCGTCACGCCCTCCTCGTCGACGTCGACGATCGCCGCCTCGACCGGCGCCGTCGCCGGGACCGGGTTCGCCAGGAGGTCGATCAGCGCGCCGTGATCCCCGAGGCCGATCGACGCGGCCCGGAACGGACGGGACCGGTCGGCGCGGCGCTCGCGGTGTCGGAGCTCCCGCCCGAGGAAGACGCGACGCGCGCGGAGGGCGGCGAGGGCCGTCGAGTCGAGGACGAACCGATCGAGCTCGGCCCGCTCCTCCGGATCGTCCCGCAGGGCGCGCCGGAGGGTCTCCGCCCGCCGCCCGGGCCCCCTCCCGCCGCGCAGGAGGCACGACTCCGCGAGGAACGTCGCGAAGGCGCGGTCGGAGCGCAGGCCCTGGAACGAGCTCCGGAGGGAGTCGTGGCGGACATCCTCCAGGGCGCACACCAGCTCGGCGAGCGCGACATCGGCGACGGCAGTCGGCACGGGTGGATCCAGGGTCGGGGTGAGGCTCGAATGCCTCCCATCGGATCACCGGCGACCGGTCTTGAGGGTCGAATCGAACGGCCCGGACACGAAGCGGCTCCGCACCCGCGCGGAGGCGGGCCGGAGCCGTCCCGAGGGCCTCGGAGGGACCTACTGCTGCCCGCGGCGGCGGGCGGCGATCGCGCTGGCGTGGTAGGTGTTCGAGTCGTCGCCGGGCATCACGTACACCTCGAACAGGACGGCGGTGTCCGGGTACTGGCGGAGGGCCTCGTACTTCAGCTTCTCGATCGTGAGCTGCTCGCCCTGCTGCCAGTCCTCGGGCGCGACGGTCCGCTGGGTGGTGACGTGGCCGTAGATGTCGAGCGTGCGCGGATCCGGCTGCTCGAGCACGCGGATCGCCTTGGCGTCCTCGGTCGACGGCCAGGGCTCGCCGCCCAGGTAGCAGCCGCCCGCGGCCAGCAACGCGGCCCCGAGTCCGAGCATCGCGATCGTCTTGCGCATGGTTTCCTCCATATCTGGGTCGGAGAAACCTAGAGGAGCGCCGGCCCGAAGGGAATCCCCAACCCGGCGATCGGGCGACCCCGGTCGAAACGCCCGGACGCGGCGCTCCCGCCTTCCTCGGCCGGGCGTCGACCCGTGGCGGCCCGTCGAGGAAGTCACGCGGGGGCGGCGGCGGCTCCTCGCGGCCGATCCCTGCGTCGACCCCATCATCCGGATCGAGATGAATCGGCGATGCGCCCTCCGGAGGCGCGCCTCGATCTCGGCCGCGAGGAACTCGCCTCGCACCCACGGCACTTCTTCGACGGACTGCTAGGCTGGACGCAATCCGCGCCCCCCCTCCGGAGTGAGGCCCATGCTGCTCGCCCCGAAAGCGTTCCTCGTCGGCGTCTGGCGGGCGATCACCGGCGTGAAGAGCGTCGTCCTGCTGTACGTCGCGAACCTCCTGTTCGCGGCGATCGTGGCGGTCCCGGTCTACCACCTCGCCGGGGAGGTCCTGGCGCCGTCGACCGGGACCCGGCCGTTCCTCGCCGCGTTCGACGCCGCGTTCGTCGCCGACCTGTTCCGGAACCACGCCGAGACGTTCGACGCCGCCGGGAAGGCCGCCCTCGTCGGCGCGATCTTCACCGTCCTCGCGACCGTCTTCCTCTCCGGGGGCGTCCTCGCCTCCCTCGCCGACCCCAGGCGGCCGGTCAACTTCATGACGTTCTTCTCCGCGTGCGGGCGCCACGTCTTCCCGTTCCTCCGGGTGCTCGTGCCGGCCGCGGTCGTCCTCGCGATCCTCGTCTGGCTGAACGGGCTCGCGTCGAGCGGCCTGACCGCGCTGTTCGTCGACACGCTCGAACGCTCCGCGTCCGCGGCGACGCTCTTCTGGACGCTCACCGCCAAGACCGCCTTCTTCCTGGCGCTGTTCGTCCTCCTGGTCGTGCTGCCGGTCTGGTTCGCGCGGATCCGCTGCGTCGTCGACGACGAGCGCGGGATGCTCGCCGGCTACCTCCGGGGGATCGCGTTCTCGCTCCGGAACCCGATCTCGCTGCTCGTCTTCTTCGCGCTGGCGTCGGCGGTCCCGATCGTCCTGCTCGGGGTCTCCGACTTCCTCCTGCGCCGGATCGACCCGGGCGCGCCGCTCCACCCGCTCGCCTCCTTCGGGTGGGACTTCGACCCGGCGATCGACCCGGACGTCGCGGTCCTCGTCCTGCAGCAGGCGACGATCTTCTTCCTGCTCGGCGCCTTCGTCCTCCGGACGGCGGGTCTGGTCACGATCTACCGCGCCCGCGCCGACGCCGGCCGCGAGCCCGACCCGGAGCTCGTCTACGCCGACCCGGCGCCGGTCGTCGACGCGCCGAAGCCGCGCCGCGGCCCGCCTCCCTCGACGCGAGGCGCGGCCCTCCTGCTCCTCGTCGCCGCGCTCGCCCTCGCCGCCGCGCGCGCGGAGGAGCCGCTCCCCGTCGCGCCGACCGGACCGTTCGCGAACGAGTACGTCATCGACGTCCGCCT
>JAUIEL010000910.1 GCA_030428825.1 bacterium | reverse complement strand
GCGCCTGGTCGAGCCGCTCGAGGAACACCTCGACGCCGCCGCCCCCCTTCGGGAACGCGCGCTCCCCTACGAGGACCCGGTCCGTGACGTAGCCGTCGTCGCCGACGCGCGGATCGACCAGGAAGTTCCCCGGCGAGATCGAGAAGCCGCCGACCCGCTCGAACAGCTCGAACCAGAGGTCGAAGTGCTCGTCGCAGGTCAGCCCGGGGAGGAGCGGACAGGCGCCTCCCTCCCCCGAGCGGTGCGGCTCGCCCTCGGCGTCGTGCGAGAACTGCCCGACCACCACGACCGCCCGCTCGTTCATCCGCTCGACGAACCGCGGGTCCTCGAAGACGCCGACCTTCGTGCGGTCGCACTGGCCGCACGTGTCGTAGTGGAGCGACACGAAGATCGGCACGTTCCGGGCGCGCGCCTCCGCCCGCGCCGCCTCCCACGTCCGGGCGAGCCGGAGCCGCGGTCGCGGCGCCTCCTCGCGCGCGAGGTCGGTCGCGGGGGGACGGGACGCGTCCCTCGCGCCCGCCTCCGACGCCGCGAGCGCGGCGTGCGCCGCGGGGTCCGCCGGCAGGCCCGCGCCGGACCGGACGACGCACCGGAACCCGACGGTCCGGTCGGCGGCGCCCATCGCCTGCACGCACATGTCGAGCGTCCGGAGGTTCAGCGGGTGCGGCGAGCACCACGAGCCGCCGCGGATCACCACCGGCGCGTCGCGCCCGGGCGCGAAGACCCGCTCGTAGACGTTCCCGGCGAGGTCGAACACGCCGTACGGGCTCGCGCCGTCGGGATGGCACCCGACGACCATCGGCCGGTCCGGACCGAACGCGCGGTGGTTCGCGTGGCGCGCCTCCGGCGGCGCGTCCCCCCACGGCCAGACGCGCCCCTCGACGCCCCCCGCCGCCTTCTGCCACTCCGCCAGCGTCGGGAGCGCGCCGCCGACCCACTCCGCGTACGCGAGCGCCCCGTGGCCGGTCACGCCGAGCGCGGGCAGCCGTTCGACGCCGGCCTCCGGTCGCCAGACGCCGTCGACCTCCACCAGCCCGTCGGCGACGGATCGGACGAGCGGACGCCCGCGGTCGTCGACCGCCGAGCCGCGCGCGTTCAGGAACCGCGCGAACCGCTCGTTCGTCACCTCCGTCTCGTCGATCGCGTAGCCCGGGAGCGTGCGGGTCCGGCGCTCGATCGGATCGCTCCGTCGCGGCGCGTACCGGGGCTGGAGGAACTCCCCCGCCTCGACCCAGACGACGCGCGCGCCGTCGGTCGGGCGGGAGAAGACGAGCGCGCCGGCCTCGTTCCGGCCGAGCAGCTCGAACGTCGCCGCCTCGCCGGCGGGCGCGGCGAGGAGCAGGCCGACGGCGAGCGCGAGGCTCATCCGTCCGAGCCGCCGTCGTCCGCCGGCGCCGCCGCCTCCGCGCCCGGCTCCATCCGGACGCCGGTCGCCACGAAGACGTACTCGCGCTTCGGCTCGGTCACCTTCGCCGCCTCCTCGTGCTTGCCGGCGTCCTCGAGGTAGTGCTTCACCTCGTCGACCGGCGTCATCTTCACGTCGAACGTCCCGACCATCTGGACCTTCCGCCCCTCGCAATCGAGCGGGACGAAGAAGCCGTAGTCCTGGAACGTGACCCGCATCTCCTCGTCGCCGGCGCGCATCGTCATCCAGCATCCCTTCACCTTGCAGACCGACTCGACGTCCCCCTCCAGGCGGAGCGTCTTCCCCTGGCTCGCCTCGGCGTCGGCGAGGACGTCGGCCACGGGGATGAACTCGCCGTCGGTGACCTCGCCGCCGAACGACTCCCAGGTCGGGGCGGCGTGGTCGACGACGACGGAGTCGGCGGTCTTGGTGCAGGCGGCGAGGG
>JAUIEL010000205.1 GCA_030428825.1 bacterium | reverse complement strand
CGTCTTCCTTCAGCATCCAGCCGGTCCGGTCGTTGACCCGCACCTCGCACCAGAGCTGATCCCGGTTGAACCCGGTCATGCAGTCACGCACCTCGACGCACATCCCGGCGTCGATCGTGCCGACGAGCGTGTCGCCCGGAGTGACGAACGCGCCGACGTGGACGATCAGCGCGACGGGGACGTCGACCGTGTCGCCCGCGTCCGCCCCGTTCGTCAGCCGGACGGCGCCGACGTGGCGGAACGCGGGGAGCCCGGTCGGGTCGAGCTGGACCGTGACCGAGTCCTCCTCCTCGCTCGGGAGGAGGTTCCCCGACGTCGGCGAGAGCGCGAGCCACGCCTGGTCGACCACCTCCGCCGCCGTCCACGGCAGGGTCGCCGTCGTCCGGCCGTCGTTCCGGATCGGCAGGGCGAGCGGGTCGGGCGTCCCGCCGGTGCTGACCGGGTGGGTGGCGATCAGGGGCGCGACGGCCGAGGCGCGCAGCGACGGGAGCTGCCCCGCCCCCGGGTCGAACACGCGGACGTCGTCGACGTAGAAGTCGTCGTTCTTCTCGTCGACCAGCGGGCGGAGGCGGAGCTGGAACTCCGCGTGCAACATCCCCGCGGGCAGGTCGACGCCGTGGAACGCGAACGAGTCGTCCGGCGTGCCGTCGGCGGCGATCCGGACGAGCTCGGTCCACGAGGCGCCGTTGTCGAGTCCCTCGACCAGGAGCTCCTCGCCCTCCTCGGGGCCCCGCGCGGCGACGAACAGCTCGACGCGCGCCTGCGCGACGGACGACAGGTCGATCACGTTCGAGCGGAGGTCGTCGCCGAGGTCGAGACCGACCGACTTCGCGCCGCTCGTCTCCCCGGTCGCCTTCTTCGTCGTCTTCGCCCCGATCTGGATCAGCCAGTTCGAGAGCTTCAGCTTCTCGAACGGGTCGAGGAACGGCGGCGCGAGCGGGTCCGGCAGGGTCGCGATGCAGCCGGCGCCGCCGAGGTACTTCGTGATCTGCTTCGTCGCCTTCGTCCCGAAGTTCGAGGTCCCGCCGGTGCAGCCGCTGAACGACCCGATCGTGGCGCACATGATCTCGCAGTCGGCGGCGCCGTCGCAGTGCTTGGCGTTCCAGTTGTGGCCGAGCTCGTGGGCGGTGATCGCGACGCGGAACGCGAACAGCCCGGTGATCGTGGTGCGCGACCATCCGTACGCGAAGCTCTCCTCGCAGACGACCCCGACGTACGCGAGGCCGGCGATGCTGGAGTTCAACGACTTCGCGTGGAGCAGGTGCGCCGTGTCCCGGTCGAGGTCGTCGTACTCGTCGTTCCAGTGCTCGCGGAACTGGTCGAGCAGCTTGCTCGGGTTGTTCGACGGGTAGATCTCCCCGGGGCCGGTCTGCACCACGATCGCGGTGACGAGGTACGTGATCGACGCGTCCTGCTCGTAGATCATCGTCACCGCGTTCATCAACGTCTCGATGTTCGTGACCGTGGCGTCGACGGTGCCGTTGGCGGTGAAGAACGTCAGGTCCGCCTCGAGCGCGATCTCGGCCGCCTCGAGCGCGACCGGGATCGGCGCCGGCGCGTCGTCGGTCGCCGGGCCGAGGAGCGCGTCGGCGGCGCAACGGAGGTCCGGCGCGGCGACGTCGCCGGAGTCGTAGACGACGTGGACGGCGGGCGGTGCGCCGTCCACGAGGTCGGCCGCCGGCTGGATCACGCGCGAGTCGCCGTCCGGGAGGAGGATCAGCGCGGTCACGCCGCCGGCGACGATCGACGCGGCGCACGGGGCGGGCTCGGCGAAGTCGCTCGTGTACGCGACGCCGCGGTAGGTCCGGACCGGCGGCGCGGCGACCTCCTCCGGGCCGTCCGCGCCGACCGCGAGGACCCGGAACTTCGGCGAGCGGAGCGAGTGTGGCGCGAGGGCGAGCGCCACGTCCCCGTCCGGGCCGGGCACGACGAGCTCGACCTCGGGACCGTCCGGGAGCGCCGCCGGTCCGAGCTCGGTCAGGGCGAAGCGGTCGGTCCCGAGCGCCTCGGCGACGCGCTCCCGCGTCGTGGCGCCCGCCGCGGGCGGGGCGAGGGCGAGCAGGAGGGAGGCGAACGCGATCGGGGGGAGTCTCACGGGGGTTCCTCTCGGATCCGGAGGGCGCGGGCACGGTCGGGGGCGGACCCGATCGTAATCGGGTCCGCCCCGCGAGTTCCACCGTCGCGGCGCCGTTCCGGGATCAGGGAACCAGCGCCAGGGGCTCCGCACCGGTCACGAGTGAGACGGACGGCGCCGCCGTCCCCGCGATCGCGGCGTGATGCACGATCGTCCCCGCCAACGGACTCGTCACGTCGCCCGGCAGGGCGAAGGTCACCGTCGCGTGCCCCGTGCCGTCGAGCACGCCGAACGATCCGGAGAGGAGCGGCGAGTTCGGGTGCGTCAGCGTGAACGCGAAGTACGCGTCGGGGTTCAGGGGGAGGGGGACGCCGAGGATCGAGGTCCCCGGCGAAGTCCCCCCGATCGAGCCGAGCGTCAGGAAGGCGTTTCCGGCGTCGGACGCGTCGCCGAGGACTCGGAGCTCGTGGCGCCCGCCGACGCTCACCGAGATCTCCGGCCAGGTCGGATCGGCCCAGTCGGCGGCGGTCGAGTTCGAGCGGGCGTAGAGCGTCCGGAACGGGAACGCGCCGACGTCCGATCGGGTGCCGTCCGGGTCGAGGAGGGACGGGTCGCCGGCGTCGATGCAGGTCGAGCCGTGGTCGAGGTGATAGTCGCCGTCGATGGAGGAGACGAACCGCGGGACGAGGTCGAAGTTGCCGACGCCGGGAGCCCCTCCCTGCACGTCCGACCAGCTCACCGACGAGACGCCGCTGAGCTGGGGGAGGGAGTTGTCGCGGACGATCGAGTTCACGACCGTCGCCGGGCCCCAGATCGCGCCGCCGAGCTCGGTGTTGCCGTTCAGCGAGTTCGACACCAGCACGCACCGCTCGACGAGGGTCCCGGCCGCCTCGACGGCGATCGCGCCGCCGAGCGCGTTGAAGTTCCCCGCCGTCGTGTAATTCCCCGCGAGGACGGTGCGGCGGACGGTCGCCGTCGCCGAGGACTTGACGTAGATCGCCCCGCCCTTCCCGCCGGTCAGGATCGAGCGGTTCTCGAGGAAGAGGCAGTCCTCGATGATCGATGTCCCCTTCTGCAGGTAGAGACCGCCCCCGGAGCCGCTGGAGCAGGTGTTCGCGGCGACGACGCAGTGGTAGAGCTGCGGGGCGCCGTACAGCCCGCCGCCGTGCGAGACGTTCGCGGTGTTGGCGGTGACGACGCAGCGGCGCAGGACCGGGGAGCCGGAGACGCCGCCGCCGAACTTGCCGACGTTCTGTCGCACGATGCAGTCCTCGATGCGAGGTGTCGCCCCGCCCGACGCGGCGATGCCGCCCGCGCCGAGCGGCGCGGAACCGTGCGTGACCGTGAAGCCCCGGAGCACGGACTGGAGGCCCTCACCCGACTGGAAGCGCACGACCGGTCCGGAGAACGCGCCGTCGAGCGTCGTCGCGCCTGCCCCCTGGACGCCGATCACCTCGACGGCCCGACCGTGGAAGTCGATCGTCCCGACGTATGTGCCGGGGGCGACCAGGATCCGATCGCCGGGGGACGCGCCGTCGATCGCGGCCTGGATCGATCCGGACGGGCCGACGTGGATGTCGTTCGCCGACGCCGAGGCGACGGCGACGAGGGACGGGAGGAGAGCGCTGAGCAGCGGCGCGCGCATGGTCGAGACCTCGCGGGGAGAGACAGGGTGGGTGCCGGGACCATGCCCCGTCGCCGCCGGGACTTCCCGTGACATCGCGGTCATCGCGCCGTCATCGGGTCGACCGCGCGAGATCTCCCGCCTCGCCGGTCGGCGGTTCGACGGCTCGAGGCGCCGCCGCTCGCTCGATCGAGGCCGCGGGCCCCGATCCTCAGCGCGGCGACTTTCCCGGTCGAGCCGCGTCGATCTCCCGGATCTTCACGCTCCGGAACCGCACCTCGTTCCCGTGGTCCTGCAACACGATCGCGCCTTCGCGGGCCTTCGCGAAGACCGGCCACTCCGCGAACTTGCTCGCCGCGACGAGGCGGCGCCCCTCCTCGGAGGCGAGGTCGAGCGAGCAGACGGGGAAGCCGTTCAGGGAGTGGGTGATCGCCCACCCCTCGACCCGGATCCGCCCTCGGTTCCAGGTCCCCGGGAGGCGGCGGACCTTCGTCGGCTTCGGCGCGGCCAACGCGTAGAGCGCGCCGACCGAATGGGGCGCGTCGGCGGCGAGGCCGTGCCCGACGTCGTCGAGCACCTGGAACTCCGGGCCGGAGTGGTACGTCTCCTCGCCGTCCTCGGTCACCCGGATCATGACGCCGCTGTTCGCGCCGGGCGTGACGAGGAACTCGAAGTCGAGCTCGAAGTCGCCGAACGTCTCCTCCGTCACGAGGTCGCCTCCGGCGCCGCCGCCGCGGACGACGATCTGGCCGTCCTCGACCCGCCACCCCTCCGGCGGCGGACCGCCTCGGAACGCGCCGAACCCGGCGAGCGTCTCCCCGTCGAACAGGAGGCGCCAGCCGTCCGCGCGTTCGGCCGCGGAGAGCGCGTTCGGCGGGGCCGCCTGCGTCGTGACGTCGCCGGACGCGGCCCACTCGACGCCTCGCACGACGAGGTCCGCGAACCGATCGTCCTCGAACGACGCGTGGGTGGCGGGCTGTCCCTTCCAGACGTGCCCGAGCGGGGTGTGGAAGACGCGCGCCCCGCGGTAGGTCCCGACCGTCAGCATCGGCTCGCGCGCGCCGGTGCCGCCCGACTCGGTCGACGAGAGGGCGGTCGCGAGGACGCGCTTCTCGGCGTCGTGCATGAGGACGAGGCGGTGGTACAGCTCGTCGGGGTGTCCGACGAGGTCTTCCATCCCGCGCGTGATCGGGTGGTCCCGGTCGTCGAACGTGACGTCGAACGCGTGGAACCTCCCGTGCCCGGTCCCCTCGCGCCAGAGGTGGCCGACCATCGTCTCGAACTCGACCCAGCCGGGGAACGCGTTGTTCGCGGCGTGGATCACGGCGACGCCGGTCCCGCGGTCGAGCGCGGCGAGGAACGCCCGCTCCGCCGCCTCCCCCCAGCGGGGGCCGTTGTAGTCGAGGACGAGGACGTCGAACCGCTCGAGGAACCCGTCGTTCGCCAGGTCGGTCGCGGGGTCGAACGTCGCCTCGACCCGGAACTTGCCGCTCGCCTCGAGCCGCTCCGAGAGGCGCGGCGTGGTCCACCGCCAGTCGTGGTTGTTCGCCCCGCTCACGATCAGCGCGCGCCACGGCGCCTCGGCGGCGTCGAGGGGCGGCGCGCAGGAGGCGGTCAGGGCGAGGGCGGCGGCGAGGGCGGTTCGGGGCGTGGCGGGCATCGGCTCCTCCGCGGGGCGGTGCGCGGGACGGGAAGGATCGGTCCCGGATCGTACCCGCGGCGCGGCGCCGGTACGCTCCGCCTCCGATGCACCGATCGCCTCCGACCCGAACGCCGTTCTCCGGCCCGCTCTGCTGCGTCCTCGCGCTCCCCGGGGCGGCGGGCTTCGTCGCGTGGTTCGTCCTCCCGGGCGTGTTGGAGGAGGCCGGCGAGCCGGCCGGCGTGCTCGCGATGCCGTTCCTGCTGGCGCTCGCCGCCACCTCGTTCGCGGCGGGCATGATCGCGCTGCCGCTCGGCGCGCCGCGGCGGGCGCTCGCCTGCAACCTCGCGCTGAACCTCGGCTTCCCCGTCTTCCTGCTCGCGGCGTACCTCCTCCGCGGCGGGATCTGAGCGCGTCCGGGCCGAATCTCCCGGCCGGCCCGTTCGCTCGTCGTCGTCGCCTCGTTCCTCCTCGGCAGACGCCCCTTCCAGCCCTGCTTCCACGGGAGAGAACCATGAGTACCGTCCAGCGCCTCGCCGTCGCCGTCTCCGCCACCCTCCTCCTCGCCGGCTCGCTCGACGCGAAGACCTTCGTCGTCGAGAAGGGCGGCAAGTTCCCGACCATCCAATCCGCGGTCGACGCGGCCGGTCCGGGGGACCGGATCGAGATCGAAGCGGGGACATACCGCGAGAACGTGTTCGTGCTCGCGAACCGGACCGGGATCGAGATCGAAGGGAAGGGGAAGGTGATCCTCGACGCGCTGCCGAGCGGCGGCGCGGGGGCCGGTCCGGGGCTCCAGATCCTCGCCGCCGGCGCGAAGGTCGAGGGCCTCGTCATCCGGAACGCCCGCCGGCAGGGGACGAACACGGACGGGATCGGCCTCGCCGGGTTCGGGATCGACCTGAGGATCGAGGACGTGCGGGTCGAGCAGTGCGAGGACGGCGGGATCTTCCTCGACGTCGCCGACGGCGCGCGCGTCCGGGACTGCCGGGTCGTGGCCTGCCGGAGCGGGGTCGAGGTCCACGGGGACGGGGTCCTCGTCGAGGACGTCGACTGCGAGCGGCTGCACGCCAGCGCGATCGTGGTCGAGGGGGACGGCGCCCGCGTGAAGTCGTGCTCGGTCCGGAACGTCGGCACGTTCGGGATCCAGGTGGTCGGGGACGACGCCCGCGTCCTCGACAACCAGGTCGTCGGCAGCGCGGACGAGGGGGTGTTCGTCGAGGGGGACGACGCCCGGATCGAGAAGAACGACTTCCGCACGGTCCTCGACTTCGCGGTCTTCGTGAACGGCGATCGGGCGATGGTCCGGAAGAACGACGTCCGGCGGAACCTGCGCGCGGCCGTCCGGCTCCAGGGCGTCGATCACGTCTTCGTCGACAACGCGCTGGTCGACGTCGACGGCGACGGCGTCACGATCGTCGGCTCGGGCGCGCGCGTCGAGTCGAACGAGATCTCGTTCACGTACGGGGACTCGATCACGGTCGAGGGGAACGGAACGGTGATCGGGAACGAGCTGTCGGACGCGCTCGACGGGTACTCCGCCGTCCAGATCGAGTCCGGCGCCGGCGGCGTCGTGCGCGACAACGAGATCGCGAGGGTGACCGGCTCGGCCGTCTTCGTCAGCGACAACACCTTCGGCCTGACGATCACCGGGAACGTCGCGAACGAGTGCGGCGACCCGGACGCGCCGACCTACCGCATCGCCGGGGCCGGACACCTCGTCGCCGACAACGTCGCCAAGAACGGCGGCAACGACGGCTTCCGCGTCACCGGGATGCAGCACGTCCTCCTCGGCAACCGCGCGATCGGCAACCTCGCCGACGGCATCGACCTCGAGTCCGGCAGCCTCTACGAGGTCCGCGACAACAAGGCGCTCAAGAACGGCGGCGAGGGGATCGAGAACAGCGCCAACGACGTCGTCGTCCGAGACAACGTCGCGAAGAAGAACCGCATCGACCTCGCGAACGACAACCCGGTGAACGTCACCTTCGAGAAGAACGAGTTCGTGACGGGCGGGAAGAACACGAAGGGAGAACTGGAATAGGAGCAAGGGAGAGCAAGGGAGAGCAAGGGAGAGCAAGGGAGAGCAGGGGAGAGCAGGGGAGAGCAGGGGAGAGCAGGGGAGAGCAAGGGAGAGCAGGGGAGAGCAGGGGAGAGGGGCGCCTTCGGCGCGGGGACGTCGGGACCTGTCGTCGACGGGGGTCCTCCGCGCCAGCGCGCTCTCTCTTGCTCTCTCCTGCTCTCCCTTGCTCTCCCCTGCTTCCGCCTCACTTCCAGGAGTCGAGGAGTTCTTCGTAGCGGACGGTCTTTCCGCGGGGTTTCTCGTCGCCGAGTTTCGGCTTCGGGCTTCCTTCGCGTTTCAGCCAGGCGTCCGCGGGTTCTTCTTCGTTCAGCTTCGGGGGGCACTCCTTCATGCCGGCGCGTTCGAGGCGGGCGAGGACGTCGTCCATCTCGCGGGCGAGGGTGTCGAGGGCTTCCTGCGGGGTCTTCTCGCCGGTGACCGCGAGGCTGACGTTCTGCCACCAGAGCTGGGCGAGCTTCGGGTAGTCGGGGACGTTCGTGCCGGTCGGGGTCCACCGGACGCGGGCGGGGCTGCGGTAGAACTCGACGAGGCCGCCGAGGCGCGGCGCGGCCTCGGTGACCGGCTCGGAGCGGAGGTCGGAGTCGCGGATCGGGGTCAGGCCGGTGAGGAACTTCTTCAGCGAGACCGTCTTCGAGACCGTGAACTGGGCGTACAGCCACGCCGCCTTCCGACGCTTCTCGGGGGTGCTCCGGAGGAACGTCCACGCCCCGCAGTCCTGGTACCCGAGCTTCATCCCCTCCTCCCAGTACGGGCCGTGCGGCGACGGCGCCATCCGCCACCTCGGCGTCCCGTCGTCGTTCACCACCGGCAGCCCGGGCTTCGTCATCGACGCCGTGAACGCCGTGTACCAGAAGATCTGCTGGGCGATCCGGCCCTGGCTCGGGACCGGCCCCGCCTCGGAGAACGTCATGCCGGCGGCGGAGGGCGGCGCGTACTCCTTCAGCCAGTCGCGGTACTTCACGAGCGCGTAGACCGCGGCCGGCCCGTTCACCGCGCCGCCGCGCGAGACCGACGCGCCGACCGGGCGGCAGTCCTCCACGCGGATGCCCCACTCGTCGACCGGCAGCCCGTTCGGGATCCCCCGGTCGCCGACGCCGGCCATCGAGAGCCAGGCGTCGGTGAAGCGCCAGCCGAGCGAGGGATCCTTCTTGCCGTAGTCCATGTGTCCGTACACCGGGGCGCCGTCGATCTCCTTCACGTCGTTCGTGAAGAAGGCGGCGATGTCCTCGTACGCCGACCAGTTGACCGGGACGCCGAGCTCGTACCCGTACTTCGCGCGGAACCGCTCGCGGAGGTCGTCCCGCGAGAACCAGTCGTGCCGGAACCAGTAGAGGTTGGCGAACTGCTGGTCGGGGAGCTGGACCAGCGTCCCGTCCGGCGCGGTGCAGAAGCTCTTCCCGATGAAGTCGTCGACGTCGAGCGTCGGGAGCGTGACGTCGTCGCCGGCGGCGATCAGCTCGGCGACCGGGGCGACGAGGCCGTAGCGGAAGTGGGTGCCGATCAGGTCGGAGTCGTTCACGTACGCGTCGTAGATGTTCCGGCCGGACTGCATCTGGGTCTGCAGCTTCTCGATGACGTCCCCCTCCTGGATCAGGTCGTGCGTCAGCTCGACGCCGGTGATCTCCGAGAAGGCGCGCGCGAGCGTCTTCGCCTCGTACTCGTGCGTGTCGATCGTCTCCGACACGACCCGGATCCGCATCCCGCGGTACGGCGCCGCGGCGCGCGCGAACCAGAGGAGCTCCTCGAGCTGCTCCTCCCGCGTGAGCGTGCTCGGCGTGAACTCCTCGTCGACCCATCGGGCGGCCGCGGCCTCCCGGTCGACCGGCGCCTCCTCGGCGCACGAGACGAGGAGGAGCGTCGCGAGGGCGAGGGGCGAGTTCCGCATGATCGGGGTTCCGCGTCCGGAGGGGGTTCGACGGGTCAAGCGTACCGGCCGATCGCGGCCATCAGCACGACCGAGATCGCCAGGGCGGGCCACGCCGGGAGGTCGGTGGCGCCGACCCAGGCGAGGTGGACGGCCGCCGCCGCGAGGAGGCCGAGGAAGAACCGGTCGCCGCGCGTGGTCGGGAGGCCCAGGAGTCCGCGCCGGGGGACGGAGGGGGAGCGGACCTCGAGGATCGTCAGCGCGGCGAGCGCCGCCGCGACCGAGCCGAACAGGAGGGCCGTCGGCGCGGTCCAGTACATCCAGGACATGGGGCGGTCCGGCGCGGGCGGGGCGAATCCTCGTAGGATAACGGGGCAATCTCGCGGGACGAGGGGCGTCTCGAGGTGAGGCCGTCGTTCGTCCGTCTTCCCCCCTACGAGAGGCTCGCTGATGCTTCGCACGATCCCCGCCCCCGCCCGACTCGGACTCGCCGTCCTCGGCGCGCTCGCGGTCCCGTTCCCCGCGATCGCCGCGACGATCGTGGTCGACGCCTCGGGAGGCGGCGACCACCTCGACCTCCCGCCGGCGATCGCCGCGGCGGCGCCGGGGGACACGATCGTGGTGCGGAACGGGACGTACTCGCCGTTCGTCCTCGACAAGGGGCTCACGATCCTCGCGGGGTCCGGCGACGCCCCGGTGGTCGGCGGCGACGCGGAGATCCGGGATCTCCCTTCCGGAGCGGAGGTCCGCGTCGCGAGCCTGACGTTCCATCGGCTCGACCTGGAGTCCTCGGCCGGG